>DASWDS010000099.1:0-9407 GCA_036395165.1 Anaeromyxobacteraceae bacterium
CGCAGGCCACCAGGCGCTCGGGCTCGACGAGGCCCCACGCGACCGGCACGAAGCGGAGCGGCACCGCGCGCGCGGTCTCGAGGTCGATGACGCTGTCGCCGACCAGCACCGCCCCTGAGGGTGACGTGCCGTGGCGAGCCAGGATGCGGCGCGTGCCCTCCGGGTCAGGCTTGCGCGTGGCCTCGTCGCCGCCGACCACCTCGACGAAGCGGTCGAGGACGCCGAGGCCGGCCAGGATCCGGCGCGCCAGGGTGCCCGGCTTGTTCGTGTGCACCGCGAGCGCGAACGGCGCCGCCTCGAGGAGAGCGGAGAGGCCCGGGAAGAGGACGGTGTGATCGAGGAGGTGCCGCGCGTAGTGTTGCCACCACGCCTCGAGCGCCGGGGCCTGGAGGTCGCCCCGCGGCGCGACGGCGCGCTCGACCAGGCGGGTCGCGCCCTCGCCGACGAAGCTCGAGACCTCCTCGAGCGTGCGCTCCGGGAGGCCTACCGTCCGCAGCGCGTGGTTGACCGCGAGGCAGAGATCGAGCTTCGAGTCGACGAGCGTCCCGTCGAGATCGAAGACCGCCAGCCGGATCACGTCCGCGGCGCCACGGGCGGCATCTTCTCGTCCACGATGGTGAACTCGACGCGCCGGTTCTTCGCGCGGCCCAGCGAGGTCGTGTTGGGCGCGATCGGCCGCTCGAACCCATAGCCCTCCGCCTCCAGCCGGCCGGCCGAGATGCCACGCTGCACGAGCGCGCGGACGACGCTGCGGGCGCGCCGCTGCGAGAGGTCCCGGTTGTAGCCCCGCCCACCGACGTTGTCGGTGTGGCCCTCGACCCGGACCCGCTTCAGCTCGAGGTGCGCCTTCAGCACCTTCGCGATCTCGTCGAGGATGTGGGAGGACTCGGGGCGGATGGTGTCGCGACCGGTGTCGAAGGTGATGGCGTCCTTGAGCGACAGCCTGCTCGTCTCGACCTCGACCACCGGCTCGTCCGGCGGCGGCGGGCACCCGTCGTTCTGAGCCGGGCCGGGCTGGTCGGGGCACTTGTCGTCGAGGTCGGCGATGCCGTCGCCGTCGCGATCCGGGCAGCCGTCGAGCTCGGCCGGGCCCGGCTCGTCTGGACAGCGGTCCACCTCGTCCGGCACCCCGTCGCCGTCGCGATCGCCCTCGGGCCCGCGCCCCGGCTCGACGACGAGGCGCTCCCAGCGCAGCCCCGCGAAGAGGCGGATGGACTCGCGGCCGTAGCCGGCATCGCCGACCCAGGCGACGCCCGTCCCGGCGCCCACGTCCACGGCGAGATCGCGCCACACGCGTGCCCGGACGCCGGCGCGGACCGAGAGCGGGGCGCGGTAGCGCGCGCTCGCGAGGTCGAGCCCGCGCGGCCACTGCCCCGCCACGTCGGCGATGGCGCGCCAGGTCGAGAGCGGCCCGACGCGCGGCAGCGGCACGGAGGCGGCGACGCCATAGGTGAGGCCGTCGCGCGCGACGAGCTGCAGGTACTGCCCGCGGCCGCGCACCAGGTACCCGACGGACCCGTCGAGGCGCACCGGGCCGACCCCGCGGCCGGCGAGGAGCTGCGGATTCGCGGCGAGGCCATCCGAGTGGAACGCGTTGCCATCGCCGGTCGGGAGCCGGAGGTCGAGCGCCGCCGCGAGGTCGAGCGGCGCGCCGCGCAGGAACGGCGCCTTCCCGACGAGCCGCAGGTCGCCGAGCGTCGTCGAGCCGATCGGCTCCGCCAGCTGCCCCGTCACGCCGCGCGACGTCAGGAGCCCGAGATCCGAGCCCTGGTGGACCGCCAGCGGGAGGTCGGCGCCGAGCTCGAGCGGGCCGAGCGCGAAGCTGCCCAGCGCGTGCAGCGCGAGGCGGTCGCGGACGAGCTCGCCGACGGCCGCGTCGCCGGACTTGATGGAGAGGAGGCCGCGCGTGTAGTCGAGGAGGAGCTCCACGCGCCGGGTGCCGCGGGCCTGGGGCGCGGCGGTCTCGACGGCGAAGGCACCGTCGGCGAGCACCGCCGGCCGGGACGCGTCGGCGTCGAAGCCGCGCTGGGCAGGATCGTCGGCGAGGGCGAGCCGCGGGGCGAAGAGCGCCGCGGCCGCGAGCAAGGCGGCTTTCAGCATGGCGCGAGCTTAGAGCCCCGCCAGCGAGCTGGCAAACTCCGCGTTGCCCGGCGAGGCGCTCGCGCGCCGCCGCGTGACCCGGATCAGCGCGTCGCAGACGAGGGGGTCGATCTGCTTGCCGCGCAGCCGCTCGAGCACCGCGATGGCCTCCTCGACGCCCATGGGCGGCTGGTAGGGCCGGAACGAGGTGCACGCGTCGAACGTGTCCGCCGCGTTCACGACGCGCGCGACGAGGGGGATGGCCTCTCCGGCGAGCCCGTCCGGATAGCCGGTCCCGTCCCAGCGCTCGTGGTGGCTCCGGACGGCGGGCATGGCGGGGCCGAGGAACTCGACGCCGCGCAGGATCTCCGCCCCGATGGCAGGATGTGCGTGCATCTGCTCCATCTCCTCCACGGCGAGCGCGGCCGCCTTGTGCAGGATGGCCTCCGGGATCCCGATCTTCCCCACGTCGTGGAGGAGCCCGCCGTAGGCGAGCGCCTTGAGCTCGCGCTCCGCCAGGCCGAGCTCCTGGCCGATGGCCACGGCGAGCTCCGAGACGCGCCGGCTGTGGCCGCGGGTGGTCGGATCCTTCGCGTCGATGGCGGAGGCGAGGCTGCGGAGGGTGGCGAGGTAGCCGGCCTCGAGCGCCGCGATGAGCTGCCGGTTCTCCCGATCGTAGCTCTCGAGCTCGCGCGACATGTGGTTGAAGGTGTACGCGAGCTCGCCTACCTCGTTCCGCACCGTGACGCGCACCTGCCGGCCGAAGCGGCCGCGCGCGATGTCGAGCGCCCCCCGCACGCACTCCGACACCGGCTGCGCGAGCCGGCGCGCAAACCAGGCCGAGAGCGGGAAGGCGACGCCGAGCGCCACCAGGGCCGCGGCAGCGGCCGACGGCAGGTCCACGCTCGCGTGCGCCTGACGCAGCAGGATCCACCCGAGCACGGCCGCCGGCACCGCGCTCGCCACGAGCATGAGGACGAAGATCGACCGGAAGAGCCTCATCCCGTCCGCGTCGCGCGCGCGAGCGCCTTCTCGATCGTGCGCTTCTTGAAGGGTTTCGCGAGGATCGCCTCCGGCGCCTCGAAGCCGTCCAGCTCGCGGATCGACGTGTCGCTGATCGCGGTGAGGAGGACGGCGGGCATGACGAGCCCGCGGTCGCGCATCGCCTTGAGCGCGTCGATGCCGGAGAGCTTCGGCATGAGGAAGTCGAGGATGACCACGTCGGGGCGCTCGCGCGCGGCGAGCTCGACCGCCTCGGCGCCGTTCGCGGCGGCCACGACCGTGTGGCCGAGATCGACGAGCATGTCGCCGAGCAGCGCCCGGATCGTCAGGTCGTCGTCCGCGATGAGCACCTTCATCGTCATCCCCCGTACGGCTCGGACCGGGAGGATACCATCCGCGGCGCCCGGCCGGGACCGGGTCGGAGGTGGTGATGGTCAGGGGCCGAGGCCGACCCACACCGTCCCGTCCTCGAAGACCTCGCGCTTCCAGATCGGGACCTCGCGCTTGAGCCGCTCGATGACGGCCTCGCACGCCCGGAAGGCCGGGGTCCGGTGGGAGGCCGCGCAGGCGATGACGACCGCCGCCTCGCCCGGCGCGAGGTGCCCGACGCGGTGCACGATGGCGACCGCGGCACCGTGCTCGCGCTCGACCTCGGCGGCAATGCGTGAGAGCGACCGCTCGGCCATCGGCACGTACGCTTCGTACTCGAGGCGCAGGACCTTGCGGCCCTTCGTGTCGGCGCGCACGTCGCCCTCGAACGTCACCACGCCGCCGAGCCCCGGCGCGCGGACCGCCGCCACGACCTCGTCGAGGGTGAGCGGGCGCTCCACCACGCGGCACGCGGGGGCGCCGCCGGAGACGGGCGGGATGACGGCCACCTCGGCGGCGGCGGGCACGGCGGTGTCGTCGTCCGCCATCTCCTGGTCCACCGCCAGGCGGCAGCGCGACAGGATGCGCGCGAGCGCCGGGTGCCGCTGCTCCAGGACCTTGCGCAGGTCGGCGATGGTGGCGGGAGCGGGGTCGAGCGACTCGCGCGCGACGCCGGCGGCGTCGCGTGCGGCCGCGAAGTAGAGGACGGTGAGGGCCACGCTGCGATTCTACCGGAGGCGGGCTCCGCGCGCCGCGCCGCTATCGGTCGGCCTCCTGCTCGACCCAGCGCGAGATCTCGGCCGGCGGCAGCGTGGCCGCGAGCCGCGACACCTCCGACCCCTCGGCGAAGAGGACGAGGGTCGGCGTGCGGTCGACGCTCCAGACCGCCGCGGCGGCGGGCTCGGAGGCCGTGTCGACGCGCAGGCACAGCACCTCGCCGGCGCGCTCGCTCGCGACGCCGTCCAGGCACGACCCGGACGCGCCTGGCGCGGTGAAGTCCACCAGCACCGGCGCCGGCGACGACAGGATGACCGACACCAGCGCCGCCGCGTCGATCGGCTGCGGCGCCCCGCTCGTGTCGAGCGCGCACCGGCAGCGCGGGCACGCGGGGCGCTCGGCGCCCGCCGCGATACGGTTCACCGCGCCGCACGCGGCGCAGCGATAAATGGCCATGGTCTTCCCCGCTCCAGACGCGGCGCCATCATACGGCAGCCGGGCGGACAAGGCGTCGTCCCCCGACGTGGGCGGCGGTGCGCGGATGTGTGCCGGGCCGGCGCTGATGCGGCGCTAGTGCCGGAACATCCGCGCCAGGTCGCCGAAGACCGTCACGGCCACGAGCAGCCCGAAGAGCGCGACGAAGCCGGCGAGGTGGACGATGTTCTCGACGCGCTGGTTCACGCGCCGGCGCGTCACGATCTCGTAGACCAGGAACACGAGCCGGCCGCCGTCGAGCGCCGGCAGCGGCAGGAGGTTGAAGAGGCCGAGCGCGATCGAGATGAACCACACGATGGTGATGAAGGGCGCCGCGCCGGCGCGGGCGCTCTTCGCCATCTCCTGCGCGATCCCGAGCGGCCCGCGCAGCTCGGCGCGCTGTCGCCCGGTGACCATCTGCCCGAGGCCCGACAGGATCTCGCCCGCGCGCTGGTTGGTGACGCGCGCGCCCGCGATGAGGGCCTCGGCAGGACCGACCCGCACCACGCGCCCCGGCTGCTCGATGCCGAGCTTGCCCACGCCGCCCGCGCCGTCGGGGACTGCCTCGATGTCGACGGGCGCGGCGCCGTCGCGCGAGACGGTGAGGCGGGCCGGCTTCCCGGGATGCGCCTCGATCTCCGCCACGAGGGCGGCCCAGGTCGCGACGGGGCGGCCGTCCACCGCGAGCACCCGGTCGCCCTGGCGCAGCCCGGCGCGCTCGGCGGCCCGGCCGGCGACGACGCCGCCCACCACCGGCGAGGGATCGGGCTCGCGAAAGCCCATGCTCGCCAGCATGGCCGCCGCCAGGACCACGGCGAACAGGTAGTTCATGCCCGGGCCGGCCAGGATGACGAGGAAGCGCCGCCACGCGGGCTGGTTCGCGTACGCGGCGCGATCGCCGGCGTCGATCTCCTCGCCGGCGCCCATCCCGGCGATCTTGACGTACCCGCCGAACGGGACCGCCGAGATGGCCCACTCCGTGTCGCCGTGGCGGCGCTGCAGGAGGACGGGGCCGAAGCCGACGCTGAAGCGCTCGACGCGCATCCGGCACAGGCGAGCGACGGCGAAGTGGCCGAGCTCGTGGATGATGACGAGCGCGCCGAACGCGAAGACGACGACCAGCGCGACGAGGGCGTAGCTCGCGGAGGAGCCGAAGAGGTGAGGCATCGCCGATTCCTTAGCACGTGGCGCCGCCCGGGATCATCAGACTCGCCCCGTTCGCCATTCGTGCTGCCGAGCGGTTCATCGGCGAGTCTGAGGATTTCCGGGCTTGCTGCGCTTCGCTTCGCGAGCCCTCAATCTGGGGGGAGCGAGCGCCGCTCCCCCCCAGACCCCCACCGCGTGGGAAACGACGGCTCACAGCTCCTCGGCAGAGAAGAGCTCGACCACCGCCTCCGGATCCTGCCAGGCGTGCGGAGGCAGGCCCGCCTTCAGGCAGGTGCGCTCGAGGAAGGTGACGGCATCCCATCCCTGCTCCACCGCGACCTGCGGCAGGAGCGCGCCGCGGTGCCAGCCGAGGCGGACGAGCGCGCCGTCGCGGCCCACCTCCAGCTCCGCGGGATCGTCCATGCGGCGGCGCGGGTCGAGCGCCGACACGTGGACGTCGAGGTCGTCGAGCTCGTCCGCGCGCACCGGCTCGAAGCGGGGGTCCTCGGTCGCGGCGGCCCCCGCCATGCGCGCGACGGTGGCGGCGAGCGAGCCGGTGGGCTCGAAGGTCCCGACGCACCCGCGCAGCTCGCCCTTGACCGTGAGCGTGACGAAGGCGCCCCGCGGGAGCGCGAGCGGCCCGGTCCGGGGCAGCGACGGCGACGCGCCCGCGCCGAGCCGTGCTCGCACCGCCGCGCGGGCGATCCCGAGCAGGTCGGCGCGCTCCGCCGGCCCGAGGCGCGGCGCGTCCGTCACAGCCGCCGCCGCGCGCCGGTGAGGAGATACCGCCGGACGTCGGCCAGGATCTCGGCGTGGTCGAAGACGAGCGGCCGCGGGAGCGACGCCCACCCGAACGACGCCGCGCGCGCCGCGTCGTCGCCGCCCGTGGGCTCGCCGGTCGCGCGCCCCAGGAAGACGGTGGAGATGTTGTGCTGGCGCGGATCGCGACGCGGGTCGGAGTAGGCGTGGAACTGCTCGACGAGCTCGACGTCGAGCCCCGTCTCCTCGCGCGCCTCGCGGGCCGCCGCCGCCTCGAGCGACTCGCCCTCGTCGACGAAGCCGCCGGGGAGGGCCCAGCCGCGCGGCTCGTTGCGCCGCTCGATGAGGACCACCCGGTCGCCGGGGAGCAGGATGACGACGTCGACGGTCGGCTTCGGGTTCTTGTACTCGGGCATGGTCAGCGCGCGGGCGGCACGATGAGGGGGCTCTCCGCCCCACCGGCGCCCGGTCCCGGGGCGGCGGCATCGGCGGCGGCGGGCGGCGGGAACGCCTTCTCCACCAGCAGCCGCGCGAACGGGATGCGCGCCGCGTCGACGCCTTCGCGCAGCGCGCGCGCCGTCGCGGCGGCGAGCTGCGCATGCACCGGATCGCCGGCGCGCTCGAGGTGGTCGGCCACCGTGAAGAGCCGCCCCGCCCAGAGCGCCCGGCGCGACTCGTCGAAGTGCGCCGAGATCGCGTCGGCGACCGCCTGCAGGGCCGCGTCGGCGCGCTGCCGCTCGTCGAGGTACAGGGCCGAGACGGCGATCTCGTCGAGCTTCTGCGCGAGCGCGCGCAGCGCATCCTCGTCCGCGAGCCACCCGCGGACGAGCGGCAGCTCGTGGAGGCGCGCCGACGCCTCCACGGCCGCGCGCTCGTCGTCGGCGGGGAGCGGCGCGAACCGCGTGGCGGGATCCTCCGGCGGCGTCCCCGGGCCGATCCGCGCGAGCCACGCGTCGGCGCCGTCGGGCGGCTTCGTCCCCGAGGCGTCATTCAGCTTCCGCGCGGCCGCGACGAGCCCCTTCGCCCGCTCGCGGTCCACCTCGGCGACGCCCATGCCGCGACCGCGCTCGAGCAGGTCCTTCGAGAAGGCGCGGTACTCCTTGCGTCCGAGGAGCCCGAGGTGGAGCTCGGTCAGGCCCTTGCGATCGGAGATGATGGCCTGCGCCACCTCGATCCCCTTGCCGGGGACCGAGCGGCCGATCCAGACGGCGCGCTCACCCTGGCCGTCGAGCGCGGAAGCGAAGCTGGAGACGGGCGGCTCGGGGGAGGGCGGGGGCGGCGCGGGCGTGGCGCGCTGCGGCTCCGGCACGGCCACCCCGCGCATCTTCATGAGGTAGAGCGCGCGCTTGCCCTCCTTCGCCACGTCCTTGTGCGGATGAGCGGCCGCGGCGGCGAGCACGTCGGCGCGACCGGCCGACGCCGCGGCTCGCAGGGCGGCCAGCGCGAGCAGCGGCGGCAGCGTCAGGACCTCCTCCGCCTTCGCTCGCGAGATCCCGAGGACGAGCCGGGACGCCCGCCCCGCCTCCTCGCGTGGCACGCCGGCGGCTGTCGCGATCTCCTGCGTCTCCCGGTTGGGGTCCCGCAGCATCGCGAGCAGGGCGTCGGGGTCGAAGCTCGTCATTCGACGGCGGAATCTACACGCCGCGCCGCGGGGCCTCAATGGATTGATGGGCGGCGCCGGTTGCGCTGTGCGACGTTACGTGAACAACGCCGGGGCCTGTCGCGTCTCTCGCCTGGAGCCCGCAGGGAGGGTTCCCGGGCGGGCAAGGCGCCGCTTGACACCATGATGGAGCCCCTCCTAGGCTCTGCCCCCCCGACAACCTCACTCGGGCTCGAGAGGAGTACACGACCATGTCGAAGCGCTTTTTCCTGAGCCTCGCCCTCGCCACGGCGGGCGCCTTCGCCCTCACGGTGGCGGTCCCCGCCTCCGCCTGCGACAAGGACTGCGGTTGCGCCAAGAAGGCCGCGGCCGAGAAGAGCGAGAAGAAGCCCGACGCGAAGCCGGTCGAGAAGCCGGCCGCGGGCGAGAAGAAGGCCGACCTCGGCGCCCCGGCGGCGCTCCTCCTCGCGGCAGGCGACAAGCCGTGCGAGTGCACGAAGGGCGGCAAGGGCTGCACCTGCAAGAAGGGCGAGTGCAAGTGCGCCAACTGCGGCGAGGCGAAGTTCGCCGTGGGGGAGAAGAAGGACTGCGAGTGCCACAAGGGCGCGAAGGACTGCGCCTGCGCGAAGGGCGAGTGCAAGTGCAAGAAGGAGGCGAAGCGCGCCTAGCCGCCGCCTCGCCGGAGCTTCCGGGGCCCCGTGCGCGCGAGCGCCGGGGCCCTCGCCTTTCCGGCGGGCCCTCTCCCGCCGTCACGCTGCGTGAACGGTCGAGAGAAGCCATGTTTCAGGGGGAGGAGACATGGAAAGCAAGGCCAAGATCGCCGGTCATCCGGTGCACCCGATGCTGGTCGTCTTCCCGCTCGGGCTTCTCGCGACGTCATTCGTCTTCGACCTCGTCCACCTCGCCACCGGCGGCGAGCGATGGGGATACGCCGCCTTCTACATGATCGGCGCCGGCATCGTCGGCGCGCTGCTGGCCGCGGTCTTCGGGCTCGTGGACTGGCTCGCCATCCCACACGGCACGCGCGCGAAGCGCATCGGCGCGGCGCACGGGCTCGGCAACCTCGCCGTCGTGGCGCTCTTCCTCTTCAGCTGGGGCATCCGGTACGGCGACCCGGCCCGCAACGGCGGCGCGGCCATCTTCATCTCGCTGGTCGGCGTGCTGCTCGCGCTCGTGACCGGGTGGCTCGGCGGCGAGCTGGTGGACCGCCTCGCGGTCGGCGTCGACGACGGGGCGCACCTCGATGCGCCGAGCTCACTCT
>DASWDS010000100.1:0-3160 GCA_036395165.1 Anaeromyxobacteraceae bacterium
GAGCGCGCGCTCCTCGGAGCGCGTCCACACCGACGCGCTGAGGCCATAGCGGCTCGCGTTCACCCGCGCGACCGCCTCGTCGTCGTCCGCGACCGGCTCGACGATCGCGAGTGGGCCGAAGCTCTCCTCGCGCACGACGGCGGCGCCGGGCGGCGCGCCGGCGATGAGCGTGGGCAGGAAGAAGCGCCCTCGCCCGCCGAGCGTCGCAGGCTCCCCGCCGCACAGGACGCGGGCGCCGCGCGCGCGCGCGTCGGCCACCTGCGCGGCGAGCTCCCCGGGGGCCTCCGGCGTCGCGAGCGGTCCGAGCGTCGTCGCGTCGGCTGCGGGGTCGCCGGGCGAGTAGCCCTTCGCCGCGGCGAGCGCCGCCGCCACGAACTCGGAGTGCACCTTCGCGTGCACGTAGATGCGCTTCACGCCGCAGCAGCTCTGGCCGGCGTTGTAGAACGCCCCCTCGACGACGTTCGGGACGGCGAAGGCGAGGTCGGCGTCCTCGGCGACGTACGCCGCGTCCTTGCCGCCGAGCTCGAGGACGACCGGCAACAGGCGCTGCGCGGCGGCGCGGTGGACCTCGCGCCCCGCGGCGTTCGAGCCGGTGAGCGCCGCCAGGGCGACCTCCGGCCGCGCGAGCACCTTCGCCACCACCTCGTGCCCGGCGACGAGCGGCTCGACGAGCCCCTCCGGCGCGCCCGCCTCGCGGAAGGCGCGCGCGAAGTGGCCAGCGCAGAGCGGGGTGCGCGAGGCGTGCTTCAGGACGACCGCGTTCCCCGCCAGCACCGCCGCCGCCACCACGTTCACCGCCGTGAGGAGCGGGTAGTTCCAGGGCGCGACGTCCACCACCACGCCCAGCGGCTCGCGCGCGATGAAGCGCTCGAAGCCGGCCTTCCCGGGCAGCCGCTCGTCGGCGAGCGTCTCCTCCGCGATCGAGGCCAGGTGCGTCGCCCGCGCGACGCAGGTGCCCACCTCCCCCCGCGCCTCGGCGATGGGCTTTCCCATCTGCCGCGTGATGTCGCGCGCCACCTCCTCGCGCCGGGCGGTGAGCGCCTCGCCGAAGCGGCGCACCAGCGCGGCCCGCTCCGCGACCGGCACGCGGGCCCAGGCCCGCTGGGCGGCGGCGGCGCGGTCCACCGCCGCCATCGCCTCGGCCTCGGTGGCAAGCGGCAGCTCGCACGCGACCTCGCCGGTGAACGGGTCGTCGACGCGCAGGGTCCGGGTCCGGTCGGTCATGGCGGGAACGATAACGCCGGGCGCCGCCCTCTCCCGCTCCCTTTCCGAGTACATTGCGCCGATGAAATTCTTCGCCACCTGCGCCAAGGGGACCGAGGGCGCGCTGCGCCGCGAGCTCGCGGCGCTGAAGCTGCGCCACGTCCGCGGCGACCGGGGCGGCGTCGCGTTCGAGGGCGAGCTCGAGGCGGGCATGCGCGCCTGCCTCCACGGCCGCGTCGCGATGCGCGTGCTGCTCGAGCTCGCGAGCTTTCCCGCCGGCGACGCCGACGCGCTGTACGAGGGCGTGCGCGCGGTGGACTGGAGCCCCTGGCTCACCGCCCGCACGACGCTCGCCGTCGAGGCGACGGTCCGCGACTCGGCCCTCACCCACTCGATGTTCGTGGCGCAGAAGGTGAAGGACGCGGTCGTCGACGCCCTCCGCGAGAGGCTCGGCGCGCGGCCGGACGTGGACCCGAAGGATCCGGACATCCGCATCGTGCTCCACCTCGCCCGGGATCACGCCGACCTCGCGCTCGACCTCGCGGGCGAGCCGCTCCACAAGCGCGGCTACCGCCTCGGCATGACCCCCGCGCCGCTCAAGGAGACGCTCGCGGCGGCGGTGCTGTCGCTGGGAGGCGTCGATCCGGAGCGGCCCTTCATCGACCCCATGTGCGGCTCGGGGACGCTCGCCATCGAGCACGCGCTCCGGGCGCGGAAGCTCGCGCCGGGGCTCTCGCGCGCGTTCGGGTTCCAGCGCTGGCCGTCGTACCGCGGCGGGCTCCAGTCCACCTGGGATCGCATGAAGGAGGAGGCGCGGCGCTCGGCGCTCGCGGCCGCGCCGGCGCCCATCGTGGCGCGCGATCTCTTCGCGAAGGCGCTCGACGCCGCTCGCAAGAACGCGGCCGCCGCCGGCGTGGCGCAGGACATCCGGTTCGAGAAGGGCGACGTGCGCGACCTCGCGCCCGCCGCGGACGTGGCCGCGGGCACGATCTGCACGAACCCGCCCTACGGCGAGCGGCTCATGGGCCACGGGGAGCGCGAAGGCAGCCGCCGGGAGTCTCCCCGCGGACGCCAGGGTCCTCCCTCCCCCCGCTCGCGGGGGGAGGGTCGGGGAGAGGGGCGGCGCGACGAGGATCGCGGCGACGATCGTCGCGCGGCGCACGTCTCCCAGCTCAAGCTCCAGGGTCTCTACCGCGGGATGGCGGAGGCGCTCGGCCGCTTCCACGGCTGGAACGCGGTCTTCCTGTCTGGGAGCGCGCTCCTCGAGCAGGAGATGCGGGTCAAGCCGGAGGTGACGCACCGGCTGTGGAACGGGCCGCTCGAGGTGAAGCTGCTCAAGTACCGCCTGCGCTGAGCCACGATCACCTCACCTTCACCCCCATCGCGAGCCCCTCCGCGGTCGGGAGCATCGTCGCCCGGAAGCGCCCCCCGGACGCGAGCCGCTCGGCGAAGGCGCGCAGCGGCGCGACGGCGCGCGCGTCCTCGCCGCCGGGGCGCTCCTCGTGCACGTGGCCGAAGGCGAACGCGTTGTCGGCGAGCACGAGGCCGCCCACGCGCAGGTGCTGCTCCGCCCACGCGAGGTAGGCGGGGTAGCCGCCCTTGTCGGCGTCGATGAAGACGAGGTCGAACGGCCCCTCCCGCTCGATCGACGGGAGCCGCTCGAGCGCGCTGCCCACGTGGATCCGCACGAGCTCCGAGACGCCCGCGCGCTCGAACGAGGTGCGCGCGACGCCGGCGTGGTGCCGCTCGAGCTCGAAGGTGTGGAGGATCCCGTCGGGCCCCATGCCGCGCGCGAGGCACACGCCGCTGTATCCGCCCAGGGTCCCGATCTCGACCACCTTCTTCGCGCACACGGCGCGCGTGACGACCTCGAGGTGGAGGCCGTCCATCCGCCCGACCTGGATGCCCGGCAGGCCCTCGCGGGCGCTGCGCTCGCGGATCTCGGCGAGCACGGCGT
>DASWDS010000101.1:0-17947 GCA_036395165.1 Anaeromyxobacteraceae bacterium
GGCCGCCGGCGGGCGCTCGTCCGTGAGGCGCGAGAGGAAACGCGCCAGCGCGCCGCCCTCGGCGAACGCCTCGATCGTGACGCCGGCGGCGTCGTTCCGGACGCGTCCGCGGACGCCCTCCGCGCGGGCGGCGCGGTAGACAAAGGGACGCATCCCGACGCCCTGGACGGTGCCGCGGATCGTGATCCGCAGGCCCTCCGGCGCCGGGGGCTCGTGATCGGGGTCGGGCAAGCTCGCGGTGACCTGTGGAAGCGGGCGGCGGTGATCGACGGCCACTGGATGTCCCCGCGTTTCCTAGGGAAATCTGAAAGGCAGCATAGCAGGGCCGCGCCGGCGGACGCAAACGCCGGAGCTCCTCACCCAGAGTCATTCCGAGCCCCTTACCCAGAGTCATTCGGTTCCCGACCCTGAGTCATTCACGAGATCGACACCGCGAGTCATGCGACTCCCGGCCCGGGGTCATTGCGAATTGCTCCAGGTCAGGTTTCGGCGAACGACTCTCGGTTGAGCCCCTGCTCATCCGGAGCGAGCTGCGCGGAGCTACCCGCTCGGAGCTACCTGCGTCCCGCCGGCCGGATCTGCGACGGCGTGGGCGTCACGAGGCGGAGGCGCGCCCGCGCGCGGCGGGAGCGCTCGGCGGGGTCGTGCAGGAGCGCGCCCGAGGTCGCGATGGCGCCCTCGAGCGCGAGCGCGAGCACCATCAGCCATGGGAGCCCCTCGCCGGCCCAGGCCGCCGCCAGGAAGAGCGCGGTGGCGCCCTTCGCGAGCACGAGGAGCGCCACGCGCCGGAAGCGGATCCACTCGAGCGCGTAGCCGAGCGCGAGGACGACGTGGAGCAGCCCAGCCCAACGCACGAAGAATGCGGACGCCGGCGGAAAGCCGCCCAGCCGCAGCGCGAGATCGGGGAAGAGCCCGAGCCATGCGCCGACGAGGACGCCCTGCGTCACGGCCGCGAACACCAGCGCGCCCTCCGCCAGCTCGGCCGGTCCTGGCCCATCCTCGCGCGGCCGGGGGGGGATGGGGTCCTTCGCTGACCGGAGCATCAGACAGTACCTCCAGCATCGGGAGCGCGCTCCCACCAGAGATCGGGCGGGCGCGGGGCGGCGCGCGCGGTCGCCGCGACGCCGAGCGACGCGAGTTGCCGCAGCACCTCGTCGAGCGCCGCCGGCACCGCGGCCTGGACGGCCGGGGAGAGCCCCACCTCCATCTCGACCGCCGCCGGGATGACGCCGACGAGCCGCACGTCAGCGGGCGCGCCGCCCCTGAACTGCAGCGTGAAGAGCGCCTCGCGCAGGCCCGGCTCGTGCGGGCTCGCGGGGAGCAGCGGCTTCTTCGCGAGGAGCTGCGCCTTGTCGAGGAGGCGAATCTCGCCCGGCTCGCCGCGGAGCTTCACGGTGTCGACCACCACCGCCGCGTCGAGGCCGTCGAGGTGGAGCGAGAGGTCGGCGCCAGGCGTGCCGAGCTCCATCAGCTCCACGTCGGGTGGGAGCTCGTAGCCGGCCTCGACGAGCTTCACGACGTAGGGCCCGAGCGCGTCGTCGCCCATGAGCACGTTGCCGATACCGAGGAGGCCGATGCGCGCCATCGCCTGATCCGCTCCTAACAGCCGACCCCCGCCCACGCACGGTGGCCACCATACGGAAAAGGAAAAGGGGTCGACCGCGACCGGCCCCCTTCGAGTTGTCCACTGCGGCATGTGCAAAAAACCGAAACGACGCGAGAGCAGGCAATCGACCGGAAGGGTCGCTGTCTATTCCCAGCGCTCGATGACGACGCGCGTCTCTGTGTAGAAGCGGACCGCGTCCTGGCCAGTCGCGTGCAGGTCGCCGAAGAACGAGCCCTTCCAGCCGGCGAACGGGAAGAACGCCATCGGCGCCGCCACGCCGACGTTGACGCCGACCATGCCGGCCTCGACGTGCGTGCGGAAGTACCAGGCGTCGCGGCCGCTCCTCGTGAAGACGCTCGCGGCGTTGCCAAATCTGGAGGCGTTCACGAGCGCGACCGCGTCCTCGACGGTCGGCGAGCGCACGACCGAGAGCACCGGTCCGAAGATCTCCTCCCGAGCGAGCGCCGAGTCCGGCCTCACCGCGTCGAGGATGGTCGGACCCACGAAGAAGCCGTTCCCCGCCGCGGGGCGGCGGCCGTCCACGAGCACCGTCGCGCCCTCGGCGACGCCTCGCTCGACGTAGCCGAGGATGCGCGTGCGCGCGTCGTCGCGGATGACGGGCCCCATCGCGGAGTCCTCCACCAGCGGATCGCCCACCGGCAGCTTCTCCGCCTCGCGGGCGAGGCGGTCGAGCAGGGGCTGCGCCGCGGCGCCCACCGGGACGGCGACGCTCCCCGCCAGGCAGCGCTGCCCGGCGGCGCCGAAGGCCGACCCGAGGATGGCCTTCACCGTGAGGTCCCAGTCCGCGTCGGGCAGCACCACGAGATGGTTCTTCGCGCCCGCCATCGCCTGCACGCGCTTCCCGCGCGCGGCCGCCTCCCGGTAGACGTGGCGCGCCACCGGCTCCGATCCGACGAACGAGACCGCCGCCACGAGGTCGTGGGCGAGGAGCGAGTCCACCGCCTCGCGGCCGCCGTGGACGAGCCCGAGGACGCCCTCGGGCAGGCCCGCCTCGACGAGCAGCTCGGCGAGCCGCACGCCTGTCATGGGGGTCCGCTCGGACGGCTTCAGCACGAAGGCGTTCCCGGCGGCGAGCGCGATGGGGAACATCCAGAGGGGGATCATGGCGGGGAAGTTGAACGGGCAGATGCCGGCCACGACGCCCACCGGCACGCGCACGGTGTGGCTGTCGACGCCGCGCGCGATGCCCTCGACCGTCTGGCCCATCATGAGCGTGGGCATGCCGCAGGCGAAGTCGACCACCTCGATCCCGCGCCGCACCTCGAGGCGCGCGTCGGCGAGGACCTTGCCGTTCTCGAGCGAGAGGGTGCGGGCGAGCTCCTCCCGGTGCTGCTCGAGGAGCGCCTTGTAGCGGAACAGCACCTGCACGCGGTCGGGGACGGGCGTGGCGCGCCAGCCGGGGAAGGCGCGCGCGGCGGCGCGGACGGCCAGGTCCACCTCCTCCGGGCCGCAGAACGGGACGCGAGCGAGGACGGTCCCATGCGCCGGGTTCAGCACCGGCTCGGTGTGGGCCGCGCGCGACGGGCGGAACTCGCCGCCGACCAGGATGCGCAGGGTCGGCTCTTCCACGTCGGGCATGATGGCTCCTACTTCACGGCACCCACCGTGAACCCCGCGATGAAGCGGTCCAGGAACAGGTTGTAGACGACGGCGATGGGCAGGCTCGCGATGAGGCAGGCGGCCATGAGCGAGCCCCAGAAGTAGACGTCGCCCCGCACCAGGTAGATGGGCACGCCCACCCCGATGGTCTGGTGCGCCGCCGACGAGATGAAGGTGAGCGCGTAGACGAACTCTTGAGTCACGAGCGTGAAGCTGAAGATGACGATGGTGAGGATGCCCGACGTCGAGATCGGGATGACGAGCTGCAGGAACGCCTGGAAGCGCGTGAGCCCGTCCACCATGGCCGCGTCCTCCAGCTCGCGCGGGATGGACTTGAAGAAGCCCATGAGCAGCCAGATCGAGAATGGCACCGTGAAGGTCGGGTAGACCACGATGATCGACCACAGGCTGTCCTGCAGCCCGAGGGTCGCCACCACGCGCGAGAGCGGGATGAAGAGGAGCGTGGGCGGGATGAGGTAGGTGAGGAAGATGCCGATGCCGACCCGCGGCCCCCAGTTGCCGGTGAGGCGCGTGAGCGCGTAGGCGGCGGGGACCGCGAGCAGGAGCGTGATGAAGACGACGAGGATGCCGACCCCCGTCGTGTTGAGGAACCAGCGCACGAAGAGCGTCTCGCGGAGGAGCAGGCGCAGGTGCTCGAGGGTGGGCCGCGCGTTGAAGATGAACGGGTTGTTGGCGGTGTTGTAGAGGTCGCTCGTCTGCTTGAACGCCGTGATCACCATCCAGTAGAAGGGGAAGGCGAGCAGGATCGAGAAGCCGATCACGACCACCCAGCGCCCGATCCGGGTCGGGACGGAGACGCGGCGGCCGGGGGGCCTGACGCGTGCTCGGACGAGACCGACCGCCATCTAGACCACCTCCGCCCGGTGGGCGACGCGCAGCATCAGGATCGCGATCGCGACCAGGATCGGCACGAGGAAGACGGAGATGGCGGCGCCCTCGGCGAGGTCGGAGCCGAGGATGCCGGTGAAGAACGCGAGCGACGGCAGCACCTGCGTCGTGTCGTAGGGACCGCCGCGCGTCAGGATGTAGACCACCGTCATGTCGGTGAAGGTGAAGATCACGCCGAAGAGGATGGCCACGTTGATGATGGGCCGCATCATGGGGAGGGTGATGGCGAAGTGGGTGCGCCAGAAGCCGGCGCCGTCGACGGCGGCGGCCTCCGGGATGTCCTTCGGGATCGAGGTCAGGCCCGCCAGCAGGATCACCGTCGAGAACGGGATCATGCGCCAGGCGTGCACCAGGATGACCGATCCCATGGCGAGCCGAGGCTCGCCGAGCCACATGGGCGTCGCGAACGGCTTCACCAGGTGCGCCGCCACCAGCGTCCAGTTGACGACGCTGTAGATGGAGTCGAGGATCCACTTCCAGCCGATGGCGCCGAGCGAGATGGGCGCCACCCACGGCAAGAGCACGAGGAACCGCACCAGCCCGCGCCCGCGGAACCGGTCGCGCAGCGCCAGCGCGAGGACGTTGGCGCACACGATGACGATGACCTGCGTCGAGATGGTGAAGACGAACGAGTTCAGGAGCGAGCGCCGAAAGGTGGGGCTCTCGAGCACGGAGGAGAAGTTCCGGAGCCCGACGAAACGGTAGCCGACCGAGCCCACCGTCACGTCGCCCACGCTGTAGAGGAACGCGAGCGTGAGCGGCAGGCCGACCAGGGCGACGATGTAGAGGAGGGCGGGAGCGAACATCGCGACGCCCAGGCGCGTGCTCGCCCTCATCGTGTCCGCCTCATGAGCCCCAGTCGAGCTCCCGCGGCGCGGTGCGCTTGGCGGTCGCCTTGTCGAAGAACTTGAGGTCGCTCCGCGCCACCGCGAACTCCTGCACGGCGTCGCTCTTCACCCCGCCCGGCACGCTGGTCGGCAGCCGCGAGATGAGCTTCTTGCCCGCGAAGCGCCCGCTCTCGAGGACGCCGTACACGACGCGCTCCGACCCGAGGTACTCGACGTTCGTGACGCGCATCGGGAAGCGCACCGCCGGGCCGCCGCGCACCGCCTCGGCGGGCGCGAGCGTCTCGGGCCGGAACCCCGCGATGACGTCGCCGTTCTCGAGCAGGTTCATGGGCGGCGAGCCGAGGAACGTGGCGACGAAGGTGTCGGCGGGCTCGTCGTACACCTCCCGCGGCGTGCCGATCTGCCGGACGATCCCCTGGTTGAGGACGAGGATGCGGTCGCCCATCGCCATCGCCTCCACCTGGTCGTGGGTGACGTAGACGGTGGTGGTGCGGACGCGCCGGTGGAACTGCTCGAGCTCGTTCCGCGCGCTCGCGCGGAGCTTCGCGTCGAGGTTCGAGAGCGGCTCGTCGAGCAGGAAGAGCCGCGGCTCGCGCACGATGGCGCGGGCGAGCGCGACGCGCTGCCGCTCGCCGCCGGAGAGCTCGCGCGGCTTGCGGTCGAGGAGGTGGCCGATGGCGAGCAGGTCCGCCGCCCACT
Organism: Anaeromyxobacteraceae bacterium; assembly: GCA_036395165.1. GTDB lineage: Bacteria > Myxococcota > Myxococcia > Myxococcales > Anaeromyxobacteraceae > Anaeromyxobacter_A. The sequence continues at coordinate 5,683 of DASWDS010000101.1, forward strand.
GGATCTTCTGTGCGTGCGTCTCCTTCGGCACCTTCTGCGCCTTGAGGGGGAACCGGATGTTCTCGCGCACCGAGAGGTGCGGGTAGAGCGCGTAGCTCTGGAACACCATCGCGATGCCGCGCTCTCGCGGCGCCAGCCGCGTCACGTCGCGGCCGCCGATGAGGATCTCGCCCGCCGTCGGCTCCTCGAGGCCGGCGATCATCCGGAGGAGCGTCGTCTTCCCCGACCCGGACGGCCCGAGGAAGACGAGGAACTCGCCTTCGCGCGAGACGAGGTCGACGTCGTTGACCGCCCCCTCCGCGCCTTGCTTGAAGACCTTGGTGAGCTTCCGCGTCTCGAGAACGGCCATGGGAATCCTTCGCGCCTCGACCCCGGGCGCCGCTCCCGGACGGAGGAGGAGCCCGGAGCCGAGGAGCGCCCCTCACTTCCACTTGTCGAAGATGCGCTTGATCTCCCGCTCCGCCGCGCGCGCCGCGTCCTCGGCGCTCATCTCGTCCCGCGCCACCTTGGCGAACATGGAGGGGAGCTGGAAGGTGTTGAAGACCTCGTCGATCGCGGCCGACGCGAACCCGGGATAGCCCACGTTCGTCGCCCACTCGAGCACGTTGCCGAGCACCTTGTACTTGTCGGGCGGGCTCGCCTTCGGGTCGTTCGCGATCTGCTGCTTGAGATCGGGGACCGTCTGGGGGAAGCAGGGGAAGTTGTAGAACTCGCTCGCCTTGAAGGCGTCTCCAAACCGGTCCATGTAGTCGACGAGGAACTGCTTCGCGCCCTCCTTGTTCTCGGCGAAGTTCCAGATCACGTAGCAGTCCATCACGTGCTCGGCGGCCATCCGGCGCACCGGCCCCTTGAGCGCGGGCGTGATCTGGATCTTCTTCGACATGTCCGGGTTCTCCCGCTCCGCCGTGCGCGTCACGCTGATGGCGTTCAGCACGAACGAGAGCTTCCCGGAGAGGATGCCGCGGTTGTTCGACGACGGATCCCAGGTGAACACCTCGGGCGTCTCCGTCTCCTTGAAGAGGGCGCGCATGAACTTGAGCGCCTCGATGGTCTGGGGGGAGTTGATGACGACGCGCCCGTCGGCGTCCTGCTCCGAGGCGCCGAAGCTCCACATCAGCGCGCGCACCGCCATGTTGGTGTCGAGCTCCTGCGAGAGCCCGACGCCGCAGGGGTTGCCGATCTTGTCCTTGATCGCCTTGGCGCCCTTGCGCAGGTCGTCCCAGGTGTCGGGGCCGTTCGGGAAGCCGACCTGCTCCCAGAGGTCCTTCCGGTAGTTGCCCGGGTCGGGGACGTAGGAGTCGGAGAAGGCGAAGTAGCGCTTCGTCTTCGGGTTGAAGGTGGAGCGGTGCCCGAGGTCGATGGGCTTGCCGTGCTTCGCCGAGACTTGCTGGTAGATCTCGGTGTGGTCGATCGCCTGCTTCTCGTACGCCGCCGGCGGCGAGAGGAACATGAAGAGGTCGTGGCCCCGCTGCGCGGCGACCTCGGCGGCGGCGCGGGCGTTGATCTCGCCGATCGAGATGTGGTCCACGACGACCTGCGTGTCGTGCTTCTGCCCCCACTCCTTGCAGAAGACGCCGTCGAGCCACTTGTCGTACCCGGGGACGAAGTGGCTCCACTGGATGATCTTGAGGGTCTTCGGCTGCGCGCGCGCGCGGCGCGGCGCGAGCGCGCCCGCGGCGAGCCCGGCCGAGAGGGCGGCCGCTCCCGAGGTCTGGATGAAGCGGCGCCGCGTGATCGTCTGCTTCTTCTTCGCCATGGTCGAGCCTCCTGGATCCCGCGGGCTCGCGCCGCGGCCGAACACGCGGCGACGCGCCCGATGCATGGCTTGCTAGCCACTGCACGTCGTTTGTGCACAGCGACCGTGCAGCCGGACCCCACAGGGATATTCGCTGAGGGTGACGGTGACCGCCCCGCACCGTGGAGCCCCAAACGTGCGAGGGCCCGGTCTCTGGTGGAGACCGGGCCCTCGAGCTGCTTCGAAGCTGGGTGACGACGCTGGGCTAGATCGGCCGGACGTTCGCGGCCTGCAGGCCCTTCGGGCCCTTCTTCACCTCGAACTCCACCTTCTGCCCCTCGGCGAGGGTGCGGAACCCTTCGGCCTGGATGGCGGTGTGGTGGCAGAACACGTCCTCGCCGCCGCCGTCCTGCGTGATGAGGCCGAAGCCCTTCGCGTCGTTGAACCACTTCACGGTACCAGTAGCCATGTACTGACTTCCTTACTGTGTTCGTCCGCAGAGAATTGCGGATCGGTACCAAGCCCGTCGCGGGTCATGGACCCTCGACCTTTACAAGAAAACTCGCGAGCCGTCGAGCGGATTACCCCAAATGACGCTGCGTGACATCCGGGGCGCTACTTCTTCGCCCCGGCCTTCTCCGCCTTGGCCTCGGCGGTGGCCGCCGTCATCCGGTACTCGACGGTCGCCTTGCCACCCTGCGGTAGGGCCGAGATCGCCGCCGCGGCGCGTCGCGCGCTTCGAGTCGACCGGCGGGAAGGGCCGTCACGGAGGGTCGCGCGAGCCGGGCGCCGCGATCACCGCGCCGCCTGCCACGGGCGCGAGGGGCACGCGCTCGCCGGACGGGCCGAGCGCTCGCTGCACGCGAACGAGGAGGAGCGGCAACGCGAGCGCGAGCAGCATCGCGAACGCCGCGACGGTGCCCATGCCGGAGAGGCTCCGGTCGGCGTTCTCGGTGAGGAGCTGGCTCGACAGCACGGCGCCCGCCGAGGACGCGAGGTGCTGCGTCGCGGACTGGGCGGACATGTAGCGCGCGCGCTCCGCGGGCGACGGCACCTTCGAGGTGAGCGCGCCCGCCGCCACGTTTCGCGTCGAGCTCGAGAGCATGAAGCCGACGAAGACGGCGGCCACCGGGACGCCCGGGACGCCGAAGCCGAGCGCGGCGAGGACGACGAGGTAGAGCGCCGTCGCGCCGGCCGCCACCCGCGGCGCGCCGTGGCGGTCGACGAGCCGCCCGGCGGCGCGCATCGTGAAGAAGGTGACGGACCCGCCCGCCAGGTAGAGCCAGCCGAGGCGCGCGCGCGGGAATCCGCCGTTGAGCTGGAAGTAGGCCGACAGGTTCGGCACGAGCGAGAAGCTCGCCAGGAAGGCGGAGCCCATCGCGAGCAGGGAGAGCCGCACCGGACGGCGCCGCAGGAGGTCGCCCGTCGTGACGGGCGCCGCCGGGCGCGGGCCCGCCAGGTGCCGGCGCATGGGCGGCATGAGCGCGAGCGCGGCCACCGCGATGACGATCCCGAGCGCCGCGACGGTGAAGAAGGGCAGGCGCCACCCGCCGCGGCGCGCGAGCTCGAGGCCGAGCGGGACCCCGAGCACCGCGGCCACGGAGAAGGCGCCCATGACCGCGCCGAGCGCGCGGCCGCGCCGCTCGGGCGGCACCTCGTCGGCGACGATGGCGATGGCGAGCGACGTGGCGGGGCCGCCGAACGCGCCCGCCACGAGCCGCGCCGCCATCATGCTCGGGAGCCCGCGCGCGAGCCCACCGGCGGCGGTTCCGGCCACGAGGCCGAGGAGCGCCACGCCGAGCGCGTCGCGGCGGTCGAAGCGATCGAGGAAGAGCGCGCCGGCCATCCCCGCGACCGCGGCGGCCGCTGTGTAGCTGCCGCCGACGAGGCCGAGCCGCGAGACGGGGATGCCGAGGGCCGACGCGAAGTCGGGCCCGAGCGGCATCACCATCATGAAGTCGAGCACGTTCACGAACTGCACGGCCCCGACGAGGAAGAGGAGCGTGCGCTCGGGCAGGACGCGGGCGCCTGTCACCGGCACCTCTTATCGCGCCGCGCGCGTCCGGGCCACGGCCGAGCTCAACCGCCCACGCGGACGGCGAGGTCGATCCACGGCAGCGGGACGCGCAGCGGCGCGACGCGCGCTGCGCCGACGCCGATCGCGAGGCGCCCGGCGAGCACGCGCAGCGCGCCGGCGCTGACGAGCGGGAGCTCGGGCCGGGTCGGGAAGAGCCAGTGCTCGGTGGCGAGCGCCAGGTGGCGCCCCGCGCGGACGCTCCCCGCGGCGAAGACGAGCGGCGGCCCCGGCGCGCCGTCCGTCCCGAGCGCCGCGAGCGGCGCGCCCGCGCCCAGCGTCGCGTTCCAAGCGTCGCGGCCGAGCGTGATGATGGCGAGCCCGTAGAACCCGGCGACGTTGGGCAGCGCGACCGTCTCGAGCCCCGCCGCGAGGTGGACGATCGCCGCCGCGGACCACCCCACCTTGACCTCGAGCGCGAGGTTCATCCCGTTCGCCCCGGAGAGGAGCGCGGGCAGCACGGATCCGGCGAGCACGGTCGCGTGCCCGCCCAGGCCGAGGGTGACGGAGGTGAAGACCAGCTCGGTCTGCGAGAGCACCACCTCGCCGCCGCGCAGGAGGAGGGCGGAGGGCGCGAACAGGTACCGCGTCCGGCCGGGGTCGTCCGGCGGCGCGTCCGCGCGGGCGGGGGCGGTCACGAGCAGGACGAGGCCGAGCGCGAGCGCGCGCATCCCCGGACGATCGGGACGCCGGGCGCGCCGCGCACCGGGTCTCGACGGGGCGCGACCTTCGCCGTTCGGTGGCCCACGCCCACGCGGCGGGGGCTTGCGCGCCGCTCGACCGGAAGAGGCTCACGGCAGGAGCACGATCGACCCGGTCGTCTTCCGCGCCTCGAGGTCGCGATGAGCCTGCGCAGCCTCCGCGAGCGGGTACGTGCGACCCACCTCGATCTTCACCTTTCCGGAGCGCACGACCTCGAACAGGTCCGCCGCGGCGGCCTCCAGGTCCGCTCGGGTCGCCGTGTAGGTCGCGAGCGTCGGCCGGGTCACGAACAGTGAACCCTTCTGCGCCAGGATCCCGAGGTCGAACGCCTGCACCGCCCCCGACGCGTTCCCGAAGCTCACCATGAGGCCGAGCGGCTGGAGGCAGTCGAGCGAGCCCGTGAAGGTGGACTTCCCGACCGAGTCGTACACGACCGGCACGCCCTTGCCGCCCGTCAGCGCGCGGACCCTCTCGGGGAAGCTCTCGCGCGTGTAGACCACGACGTGATCGGCCCCGTGCGCCTTCGCGAGCGCCGCCTTGTCGTCCGAGCCTGCGGTGCCGATCACGGTCGCGCCGAGCGCCTTCAGCCACTGGCAGGCGATGAGCCCGACGCCGCCCGCCGCGGCATGCCAGAGCACCGTCTCGCCCGCCTTCACGCGGTGCGTGCGCCGGATGAGGTACTGGACGGTGAGCCCCTTCAGCATCATCGCGGCGGCGCGCGGGTCGTCGATGCCCTCCGGGAGGCGCAGGAGGCGGTCGGCGGGCATGACACGCGCCTCGGCGTACGCGCCCGGCGGGCCGCCGGCGTACGCGACGCGATCACCCGGCTTCACGTGCAGCACGCCCTCGCCTACCGCCTCGACGACGCCCGCGCCCTCGCTGCCGAGCCCGCTCGGGAGCGGGATCGGGTAGAGGCCACCGCGGTGATAGGTGTCGATGAAGTTGACCCCGATGGCCATGTGCCGCACCCGCGCCTGCCCGGGCCCGGGCTCGCCGACCGGGACCTCCTCCAGGCGCAGCACCTCGGGACCGCCCGTCTTGCCGAACCGGATCGCCTTCGCCATGCGCAGCGTCTAGCCCGCGGGGCGCCCGCGCGCTCGTCCCGCCCCGGGCCGCGCGAATCGGCAAAGGAGAAGGCCCGGGGGTGCAGCGCCCCCGGGCCTTTCCCGGATCGAAGCGGCGGCGCCTGGGATGGCGTGGAGGGCGCGATCACCACCAGGCACCTCAGCTCGTCATGGGGAGGACCCGCGACCTCCACCTCCGGCCAAGTGCGCGGATGGGCGCCGGAGAATTCGGGCACCCGGGCAGGCGCTCACGCGTGCGCCGGCACGCGGGCGCGGCGGCGCATGGCTCGTCCACCGAGCGCGAACCCGAACCACGCGCCCGTGAAGAGGACGAGCGACGCCGACGCGAAGAGCGCCGCCACGGCGGTGCTCTCGAGCAGCCGGTAGGTGACGACGCCCAGATCGCCGCTGATCGCGATCGCGAGCGGGACCATGGCGGCGAGCACGAACCGGCTCGCGACGCGGTGGAAGTGCTGCGTCTCCTCGCCCTGCTCCGCGATGCGGTGGTACGCGGCGGGCGCGACGAGGAGGATGACCGCGAGCGTCGTGAGCAGGATGTCCGCGAGGTGCAGCAGCTGCGCCTCGCGCGGCAGCTCGCCGAACGCCTCCATGAGCGTGACCGCGAGCTGGAACCCGAGCAGCGCCTGGGCGCCGGGGAGCACCATGCGCGCCTCGGTGAGCACGTGCCGGATCTTCTGATCGATGGGGGTGGCGGACATCGTCTCCTCCTTCCGCGGGCCGCGGGAGCGCGCGGCGGCCGCCGGGAGCGCGTACCAGAGCGCGAGCGCGGCGACCGCCGAGGCCGCCCCGACCGCGAGGGCGAGGCCGGTGCCGAGGCCCTCGACGCGCGTCGTCGCGACCGCCAGCTCGAGCCCGAGCGCCAGCGCGAACGGGAGGAGCGCGCCGCCGATGGCCCGGATAGCCATGTGGTGCAGCCGGACGGTGTCCTCGCCGTGCTCCACGAGCTGGTGCCACGGTCCGGGAAGGACCACCAGCGCGAAGGAGACGAGGAGCAGGCACAGCCCGAGGAGCTTCGCCGCGCGCGCCCACGCGGGCAGCGCCTCGAACACGGGCTCGAAGAACGAGCGGTACTCGAAGCCGATCCCGACCTGCACCGCGAGGACGAGGATCCGTCCCTCGTCGAGCGCGTTCTGGACCTTGCTCTGGACGCTCGCCACCGACCGTCACCCCGTTGATGACGTTGGAGCCTCTCGGGTCGGCCGGCATCCGCGGGCGATCGCCCGGGCGCCAGCCCGAAGTCCGGGCCCTCCGCGCGGCCAGACGGGGGCGCAGCGGGCGACCGCTCAGGCGCGAGCCTGGCCGTGCTCACCGTGCTCGTGACCGTAGCGCTCCACGGCCTCGATCACCTGCTCGATGCGGAACGGCTTCGCGATGAACGCGACCGCGTCGATGTCGGCGCGCCAGCCGAGGGCGGAGACGACGACGACCGGGATGTCGCGGATGGCCGGATCGAGCTTCTGCTCGGCCCTGAACTGCCAGCCGTCCATGACCGGCATCATGAGATCGAGAAGGATGAGGTCGGGGTGCTCGCGGCGAGCCGCGGTCAGGGCCTTGCGACCGTCGGACGCCGCGCCGACCTCGTAGCCCTCGATCTCGAGGACCTGCGCGAGCGTCTCGCGGATTCCGGGGTCGTCCTCCACGATGAGCACTCGTGGCACGTCGCACCTCCGCCGGCCGCCGTAGATACTGGGCAGCCGCTCCGCCGCAACGAATTCCCATCGCCCCTCCGGGCTCGCGCCTGCCCGGGGCGCGAGCGAGCGGGCCCTTCCGTGAGCGCGACCGCTCGGGACGGCGGCGCTCCTCGGACTCGGCGGTGAGGCGGCTCGACGCAGCGCATTGCGGGCCAATCGTGACGGCCCCCCCGCGAGCCTCGCCGTCACGCCCGGTCCGCCGCACAGATTCGGCGGTGATGGCTCGAGGCCGGGCTGCGGGGACCTCCATGGACGTGAACGCGATCATCATCGGAGCGGGGCAGGCGGCGGTTCCCCTCGCGGAGCGGCTAGCGGGCGCGGGGCGGGAGGTCCTCCTCGTCGAGCGGGCGCGCGTGGGCGGCACGTGCGTGAACTACGGGTGCACGCCCACGAAGACGCTCGTGGCGAGCGCGCGCGCCGCGCACGTCGCGCGCTCCTCGGCGCGCCTCGGCGTCCACGCCGGCGCCGTGCGCGTGGACTTCCCCGCGGTGATGGCTCGCAAGGACGCGGTCGTCCAGCGCTGGCGCGACGGGCTCGATCGGCGGCTCGCCGCCGCTGGCGCGAGGCTCCGCGTCGTCCTGGGCCACGCCCGCTTCGCAGGCGACCGCACCGTCGAGGTGGCCGGAGAGCGCCACCGCGGCGAGGTCGTGGTGATCGACGTCGGCGTCCGGCCGGTCGCGCCGCCCATCGCCGGCATCGAGGCGGTGCCGTGGCTCGACAACCGCCGCGTCATGGAGCTCGCGCGGCTCCCGTCGCACCTCGTCGTGCTCGGCGGCGGGTATATCGGCTGCGAGTTCGCCCAGCTCTACCGCCGCTTCGGCGCCGCCGTGACGATCGTGCAGCGCGGCCCCCACCTGCTCGACCGCGAGGATCCCGAGGCGTCGCAGGAGCTGGAGACGGTGTTCCGTGCCGAGGGGATCGAGGTCGCGCTCGGTGCCGCCGTGGCGCGCGCGTTCGCGCGCGAGGGGGGCGAGGTCGGGGTCGCGCTGGCGGACGGCCGTGAGATCGCCGGCTCCCACCTGCTCGCGGCGGTGGGCCGCCGCCCCAACACCGACGATCTGGGATGCGAGGAGGCCGGCATCGCGCTCGACGCGAAGGGGTACATCGCCGTCGACGACCACTACCGCACGAGCGCGCCCGGGGTGTACGCCGTCGGCGACGTGACCGGCGGGCCCCAGTTCACCCACACATCGTGGGACGATCACCGCCTGCTGCTCGCGGTGCTGGAGGGGCGGGCCGGTCGCGGCCGCGCCGGCCGCGTCGTCCCGTACTGCGTCTTCACGGACCCGCAGGTGGCGGGCGTGGGCGTGAACGAGCGCGAGGCGCGCGCGAAGGGCATCCACTACCTGGCCGCGACGGTGCCCTTCGGGCAGGTCGCGCGCGCCATCGAGGTGGACGAGACCGCCGGCAGGATGAAGGTCCTCGTCGATCCGGCGAGCGGCCGCATCCTCGGCGCGTCGATCGTGGGCGCCGAGGCGGGCGAGCTCGTGCACGTGTTCGCCGCGCTCATGCAGGCGGGCGCGAGCATCCGCAACGTCGTCGACATGGAGTTCGCGCACCCCACCTTCGCGGAGGGGCTGCAAAGCGTCGCGATGAAGCTCGACCTGCGCGCGGTGCCGTGACGGCGAGGTGCGCTGCGCCCGAACGGGACGGCGACCCCGTCCCATGTTGCGGCCGCGGCGCGCGACGACCAGGGTACCTCCATGTCCGACATCGTCTATCGCTCCGAGGCCGTCATCGAACGCGTGAAGGGGCCGCTCCGGCGCGCCCGGATCCCGGGCGAGCGCGAGCCCGTCGCCTTCGGCGTCCACGGAGCCATCGCCGAGCACTACGGGAAGGCTCCCGGGACCTACGATCCCCACGCGACGACGATCGACTACGTCGTGGCCGCCACCGCCGGCTGACTGGTGGGGACCTTCGGAGGCGCGCTGGAGGCGCGCCAGATCCCGGCGTCGGAGGGACGCCTCATGGGCCGCGCGACGGGCGAGGTGGAGCTCGAGGACAAGGTGCTTGTCCTGCGCAGGATCCACGTGAAGCTGGAGCTCGCCGCCGCGCCCGAGCACGCCGAGACGGCGGCGCGCGTGCACGGCTTCTTCGCCCGCTCGTGCCCGCTCTACCGCTCGCTCGAGCGCGCGCTCGAAATCACGACCGAGCTCGTCCTCGTCCCGCCGTGAGCGGCGAGGCTCCCCTGGGCAGCGCCCGGCGACGCTCGTTCAGCGATCCGGGGGCCGGCACGTTGGGGGAATTGCTCCGTTAACGGTTGAATTGTGCCGTGGGAACCCACACGACAATCGCATGGTGGAGCGCTCCGGCCAAGGCGGAGGCGTGCGCGATGACGGCGACGGAGGCGCTGGGCGCGGCGCTGCTCCGGACGCGCGGGTGAGCGCCTGGTCCCCGGAGGAACGGGCGCGACTGCTCCTCGAGAGCATCCGCGACTACGCCATCTTCCTGCTCGATCGGGACGGCGTCGTGACCACCTGGAACTCCGGGGCGGAGCATATCTTCGGCTACACCGCCGACGAGATCCGAGGGAAGCACTACTCGATCCTCTACCCGGTGGACGACCGGGATGACGGCAAGTGCGATCGAGCGCTCGCAGCGGCGGCCCAGGGCCGGTTCGAGGAGGAGGGATGGCGCGTCCGGAAGGACGGCCATCGCATCTGGGCGGACGTCATCCTTTCGACGGTACAGGATGCGGGAGGGCGTCCGGTCGGCTTCGCCCACGTGACGCGCGATCTCTCCGAGCGCAAGCTGGCCGAGGAGACGGCCCGGCAGCACGCCGAGCGCTTCAGGCTCATCGTCGAGGGCGTGAAGGACTATGCCATCTTCATGCTCGACGCGGCGGGCCGGGTCGTGACCTGGAACCAGGGCGCCCAGCGGATCAAGCAGTACCGCGCCGAGGAGATCATCGGGCAGCACTTTTCCCGGTTCTACTCCGAGGAGGACGTGCGCGGCGGGAAGTGCGAGCGCGAGCTCGCCGCCGCGGAGCGGGACGGCCGGTTCGAGGACGAGGCGTGGCGCGTGCGGAAGGACGGCTCGTCGTTCTGGGCGAACGTCGTCATCACCGCGCTCCGCGACCCGAAGGGCGAGCTCGTCGGCTTCGCCAAGGTGACGCGGGACCTCACCGAGCGCCGCAAGCTCGAGGAGGAGCGCGTGCAGCTCGCGAAGGCGCAGGAGGCGATCCGGCTGCGCGACGAGTTCCTCTCGATCGCGTCGCACGAGCTGAAGACGCCGCTCACCGCGCTGCAGCTCCAGCTCGAGAGCGTCCGGGAGCGTGTGGACGCGCTCGACCACGGCGCCGCCTGCCGCATCGACCGCGCGGCGCGCAGCGGGGAGCGCCTCGGGGATCTCATCGAGGCGCTCCTCGACGTGTCGCGCATCGCGACGGGCCGCTTCGAGCTCTCCCCGCAGCGCTTCGATCTCGCCGACGCGGCGCGCGAGGCCGTCGAGGGCCTGCGCGCGAGCGCGGCGAAGGCGCACTGCGAGCTCGTCCTCGAGATCGAGACGAGCCTGGTGGGCACGTGGGACCGGGTGCGCATCGAGCAGGTCCTGACGAACCTCGTCTCGAACGCGATCAAGTACGCCGCCGGCGCGCCCATCGAGGTGTCGCTCACGGCGGATGGCGACATCGCCGTGATCGAGGTGCGCGACCACGGGCCGGGCATCCCCGAGCCCGACCTGCACCGCATCTTCGGGCGCTTCGAGCGGGCTGCCTCGATGCGCCACTACGGCGGGCTCGGCCTCGGGCTCTACGTGTCGCGCGAGATCGTGGCCGCGCACGGCGGCGACGTGACGGCGCGCAACGACCCCGGCGGCGGAGCCCGGTTCACTGTGCGGCTGCCATCGACACCCCGCTCCCCGCTCCGGCACGACCCCCCGGTCGAGGAGGGAGCCTGATGGGTGGTGCGTCGCTCCTGCCCGCTGCCCGACCTCGCGCGGCGAGGGCAGCGGCCCGGGGAGTCGATGTAGGCAACGGTGCGGTGCGCAGCGGGCGGGCGCGGCGCTGCTCCCTTGGCGGTCACGACCGCCGTAGCCTGCTCGCCCGCTGCTCGCGCAACGCCGCGAATTCAGGTCAGTAATTTCTCGCGTCGGCTCGCGCCGCGCTGGCACTCGCGTTGCTCTCGTGCCGTCCGTGAATGGCAACCGCGCCGTCCTGGAGACGGAGGCCCTCTACGAGATCAGCAAGGTCCTGTCGCTCTCGACCGATCTCAGCAAGGCCTTCACCTCCACGCTGACGCTCGTCGATCTCTTCCTCGGCCTCGAGAACGGCACCGTCTCGCTCTTCGACCCCGTGACGGGCGAGGTCTTCGTCGAGGCGGCGCCCCACATGACGGACGAGGAGCGCATCCTGGGCCGGCTCCGGCCGGGCGAGGGGATCATCGGCCGGATCTTCGCGACCGGGATGCCGATGGTCGTGCCCGACATGGCCGAGGAGCCGCTCTTCCTGAACCGCACGGGCACGTGGCGGAACCTCACCGAGGACCGCCGCGCGTTCGTGGGCGTCCCGCTCCAGGACGGCCGCGTGGTGCTGGGTGTCCTCGCGGCCGATCGCCCGCACCGCAGCGGCGACGCGCAGCTCGGTCGCGACGTGCGCTTCCTGACGCTCGTGGCGAGCCTCATCGCCGTGCGGGTGCGGCTCGCGCACGCCGAGAACCTGCACCGCGCCGCGACGCAGGACGTGCCGGTCGTGGCGTCGTCGCACGAGCGCTTCCCCGGGATCGTCGGCGCGAGCGCGCCGCTGCGCGAGATGCTGGAGCTGGTGGGACGCGTCGCGCAGAGCCGCGCCACCGTGCTCCTGCGCGGCGAGAGCGGCACGGGCAAGGAGCTCATCGCCCGCGCGCTCCACGACGCGAGCCCGCGCGCGGAGCGCGCCTTCGTGACGGTGAACTGCGCCGCCATCCCGGAGACGCTCCTCGAGAGCGAGCTCTTCGGACACGAGAAGGGCTCGTTCACCGGCGCGGTGCGCCGGCAGACCGGG
>DASWDS010000102.1:0-6555 GCA_036395165.1 Anaeromyxobacteraceae bacterium
TGACCGAGTCCGAAGGGACCTTCTTCGACCCGCTCACCGGAACCCCGCCCTGCCCCTGCCTCACCTGCGCGCCGCTCGCGTCCCAGAAGAACTGCTCCGACGCGTCGCCCGCGCCCGCGGCGAGCAGCGTGTACGACGTCCAAGTCGCCGACTGCACCAAGAGCGCGGCCTGCGGCGGCGGCGACAACCTCATGTTCTGGATCCTCGACTCCGGTTCGCTGGGAACGCTGCTCGACGAGCAGGCTCGCGTCATGCGCGCGAACCCGCTCATCCAGTGAGGCCGTCATGACCGCCCTCTCGCTCACGCTCCTCGTTGCGCTCACCGCTCCCGGTACGCCCGCCCGAAATGCGCGCCCGCGCAGCGACACGCCCGCCGCGACAGCGCCGGCCCCGGACCTCTCGGACGCGGAGGTGGAGAGCCGTGTCCGCACCTACCTCGGCGCGATCGACACGCCCATCTCCGCCGATCGCTGGCGCGCGCTCGGCCCGCGCGCGGTGGCGCCGCTCGAGGCGGTCCTGCGCGATCCGGAAGCGCTGCCGAGCCGGCGCGCCAAGGCGGTGGAGGCGCTCTCGGTCGTGGGCGGCGCGAGGGCGCGCCAGCTCGTGCTCGAGACGGCACACTCCGAGCAGGAGCCGTTCGGGGTCCGCGCGAGCGCGCTGCGCGGCGCGCCGCGAGTGCTCCCGGCGAAGGAGCTGGTGAAGCAGCTCAGGCCGGTCATGGAGGGCGCGCAGGACCCGACCGTCCGCGCCGCCGCAGCCGAGGTGCTGGCGCGGCACGCCGCGAAGTCTTCCTGCGCCGCCGTCCGGGCCCAGGCGAGCCGCGAGGGCGAGGCGCGCGGCCAGTTCGCGAACGCGGTCGAGCGCTGCGGCGGGCGCTGACTTACGTAGCGGCCGATGCCGGCGCACATCGTCCTCTTCGCGCTCGACGACCTGCGCGCGCGGTACGGGGGGCTCGTGCCGGAGGGCGCCGACCCGCGCCACGACACCTCGCCCTTCCGCGCCTTCCGCGCGGCGCTCCTCGACGCGCTCGCGGCGGCCGCCGCCGCCAACGCCGAGCTCACGATGTGGTGGGAGGGCGGCTACAACGGGTATTCGCTGGCGGTCGCGGTGGAGCCCGCCGACGCGGTGCCCGGGCTCGAGGACGCGGCCGCCCGCGCCTGCCCCGTCGACGACGCGCGGCTCGCGCCCGCGCGCCGCGACCGCTATCCTCTCGCGCACATCGGGCCGGGCCGGTCGGAGGTGGCGCGCGACGAGTCCGGCGCGGCGGTGGAGGCGCCCTTCGGCGCCGCCACCGGCCACTTCGGCGCGCCCGGCATGAGGAGGTTGGCATGAAGGCGGTCGTCTTCGCTGGCAAGGGCGGTCCCGAGGTGATCGAGGTCCGCGAGCTGCCCGATCCGCGACCGGCGCGCGGCGAGGTGCTGGTGCGGGTGCGCGCGGCGGCGCTCAATCGCGCCGACCTCCTGCAGCGCCGCGGCCTCTACCCGCCGCCGCCCGGGCTCCGCGAGGACGTGCCCGGCCTCGAGCTCGCGGGCGAGGTAGCCGCGCTCGGCGAGGGCGTCGGGTCGGTGCGGGTGGGCGATCGCGTCATGGCCATCGCCGCCGGCGAGGGGCAGGCGGAGCTCGCGGTCGCCCACGAGCGGATGCTGGTGAAGGTGCCGGACAGGCTCTCCATGGAGGAGGCGGGCGGCACGATGGAGGCGTTCGTCACGGCGCACGACGCGCTCTTCACGCTGGGCGGGCTCCACCCGGGCTGGCCCGTGCTCGTGCACGCCATCGGCTCCGGCGTCGCGACGGCGGCGCTGCAGCTCGCGAAGGCGGCCGGCGCGACCGTGATCGGGACGAGCCGGACCGCCGACAAGCTCGAGCGGGCGCGCGCCCTCGGGCTCGACCACGGCCTCCTGGTCGCAAAGGAGGAGCCGCGCTTCGCCGACGAGGTGCGCCGCCTCACCGGCGGCGCCGGCGTCCCCCTGGTGCTCGACTTCGTCGGCGGCGCCTACGCGGCGGAGAACCTCGCCGCGCTCGCGCAGGGCGGGCGCGTCGTGGTCATCGGCACCATGGGCGGCCCGAAGGCGCAGGTGGACCTGTCGCTCCTCATGCGCAAGCGCGGCGAGGTCATCGGCACCGTGCTCCGGCCGCGCCCACTCGAGGAGAAGATCCGCGCGACTCGCCTCTTCGCCGCGGACGCCCTGCCCCTCCTCGCCGCCGGGCGCGTGAAGCCCGTCGTGGACGCGGTGCTCCCGCTCGAGCGGGTCCGCGAGGCGCACGAGCGCATGGAGAAGAACGACTCGTTCGGGAAGCTCGTCCTCAAGCTCTAGCGGGTCTCCCGTACGGCCAGGCAGCCGGCGTCCGCACGCTCGTGGCGCGCGGGGCGGAAACCGGCTTAGCTTGAGCGAATGGCGACCCCATCCTCGCAGGTCCCTTCCACCGCCGCCGCCCCGGCGCCAGTCCCCGCGCCGCGGCGCGAGCTCACGGTCCGGGCCGTCGTCATCTCGGTGCTCGTCGCGATCATCATGGGCGCGTCTTTCCCGCCGGTGGTGCTCAAGATCGGGTACGGCCCGAACATCTCGGTGTCGGCCGCCTTCTTCGGCTTCATCGCGCTCGCGCTCGTCGCGATGGTCACGCGCGTCAAGGCGACCGTCTACGAGGCCAACATGGCCCAGACCGCCGGCACGGCCGCGGGCGAGATCGGGTTCATGTGCATCGTGCTCGCCGCCATCGACATGCTGAACGATCGCGCCGGGCTCGGCTTCAGCCTCCACCTCTCGGGCCTGCAGATCTTCCTCTGGCTCACCTTCGCCGGCCTCACCGGCGCCTTCCTCGCCGTCCCGCTGCGCCGCCACTACATCGACGAGGAGAACCTCACCTTCGCCGACGGGACGGCTGCCGGCGAGACGCTCGTCGTCCTGTACCAGGGCGCGCGCGAGGCCGCGGTGCGGCTCAAGGCGCTGTTCGCCTCCATGGGCCTCTCGGCCTTCGTCGCCTTCTTCCGCGACGGCCCCTGGCCCTTCATCCCGAGCGACGTCTCGCTCGGCGCGCACGGCGCCGCCCTGCGCATGGGCTCGGAAGTGGGCGTCCTCTCCATCGGCGCCGGGCTCCTCGTCGGCCTGCGCGTGACGCTCTCCATGGCGCTCGGGATGACGATCGCGTGGGTGATCGCGCCTCCTGCCCTCGTCGCGCAGGGCTGGGTGACGCAGCAGGCCTTCGCGCCGGTGCTGCGCTGGGTGATGTGGCCCGCCACCGGCCTCATGGTGGCGGGTGGGATCACGGCCCTCGTCCTCAAGTGGAGCGTCATCGCCCGCACGTTCAGGAAGCTCTCGGCCAAGGACGTCGCGACCGACGAGCTCCCGCTGCGCTGGGTCGCCTACGGCGCGGTCGCGTGCGCCATCGCGCTGGCAGTCGTCCAGAAGCTCTCGCTGGGCTTCCCGTACTGGCTCACGGCGGTGTCGCTGCTGCTGTCGCTGCCGCTCATGCTGGTGGGGATCCGCGTGCTGGGCGAGACGAACTGGGCTCCCATCAGCGCGCTCGCCAATCTCATGCAGGCTGTCTTCGCCGCGATCCAGCCCGGACACCTCCCGGTCAACATGATCGGCTCCGGCATGAGCGGCACGGTCGCCGGCCAGGGCGAGCACCTCATGCAGTGCTACCGCTCCGGCAAGATCATCGGCTCGAACAACAAGAGCCTCATGTACGTGCAGCTCATCGGCATCCCGGTCGGCGCGGCGGCGGTGGCGGTCGTCTACCCCGCGCTGCGCCAGAAGTACGGCTTCGGCGAGCACGGGCTCACCTCGCCCATCAGCGTCAAGTGGGCGGGCTTCGCCGAGCTGCTCGCGAAGGGCTTCTCGACGCTGCCGCAGGGATGCCTCACGGCGCTCGTCGTCGCGCTCGTGCTCGGCGTCGTCATCACGCTGCTCGAGCCGCGCTGGCACCGCTTCCTGCCGTCGCCGACCGCGGTCGGCCTGGGCATGCTCATCCCGGGCTACGCGGTCGTGCCGATGGTCGTGGGCGGGATCATCCAGGCGCTGTGGGTGAAGCGGAGCCCGAAGACCGAGGGCGTCTACAGCATGCCCGTCGCCTCGGGCTTCATCGCGGGGGAGGCGCTCGTGCTGTCGATCGTCGCCATCGTCGCGGCGGTGAAGTCGCTCGCGGCTGGCTAACCGGCCAGGCGGCTACCGCACGAACCGGAGCTGGCGCGACAGCCGGCGCGCGAGGGGCGAGGCCGTCAGGATCACCGCCGCGCGCTCCAGGCGCTGGCTTCCGAACCCGTCCGCCGCCTCGTACGCGGCGGAGATGAGGTCGCCGAGGGTGGTGACGATACGCTTCGGGAGCCTCGCGACGGCGTTGCGGCGGCTGGTCTTCATGGCGTCCCTTCCCGATCGGTGTGCGACCACTCCCTATAGCAATCGGCTTGCCTGACCCGAACCTCCGCATTCCGGGGGCTTGCCCGGGTAGCCGCACGGGAAGCTTACCTTTTTTCAGCCCGGCACATGCAATGGCGACAGGCCCCCGATGGGAACTGCCGCCGCCTGGATGTTAAAAGAGGCACGCCATGCCGACCCAGCCCTCGAAGTCGCTCGAGACGTTCCCCAACCCGAACCCGGCGCGCCCGTACGAGATCGCGATGGAGTGCCCCGAGTTCACGTGCCTGTGCCCGATGACGGGCCAGCCGGACTTCGCCACCATCCGCCTGCGCTACGTCCCGGCGCAGCGCTGCGTCGAGCTGAAGAGCCTGAAGCTCTATCTGTGGAGCTTCCGCAACGAGGGCGCGTTCCACGAGGCGGTCACGAACAAGATCTGCGACGACCTCGTCGCGGCGCTCGCGCCGCGGTGGATCGAGGTGACGGGCGACTTCTCCGTCCGCGGCGGCATCCACACCGCCGTCGTCGTCCGGCACGGCGAGCGGCCGGCGTTCTAGCTGTCGTGATCGCCCGCATCCTGCTCGTGGGCGCCATCGCCGCATCGCTCCTCCCGAAGTGACGCCCGAATGAGCGTCTTGGAAGTGTACTACCGGCAGAACGGCGCCATCCCGGCCCGCGCCCCTTCGTTGCCGCTACGGCCCGCTGTACGCCGCCACGCCTCCAGGCTTCAGGATCGTCGTGTCGCTCGAGTCCTTCGACGCCATGAACGCGAAGTAGACGATGCGCGGGGACGCCCAGCGGTCGATCTGGATCGAGCGCACCGGCTGCCGCACGAAGTCGGGGAGGCCGGCCGCGTCGAGGACGGTGAAGCGGCCACTCTTGAAGTGCATGACGCCGCCCCAGCCGAGCCCGATCCAGAGCGAGCTGTCCGACGGATCGCAGGCGACCGCGAGCACGCTGTTGCCGTGCGTGCCCGGGTCGGGCAGGCCGAGGTACGAGACGCCGCCGCCGGGATCCATGCGCGCGAGGCCGTGGGTGCCCGAGCCGATCCACAGCGTCCCGTCGGGGCAGAACGAGAGGGACTCGACGTCGTTGTCGACCGACTCGGTGGGGACCGCGTTGTCGGGCCAGAAATCGTAGTAGGTCGTGTTCGGCGGCTCCTGCGGCTTCAGCCACCAGTCGTCCCCGAACAGCTGGGCTCCGTAGCCGCCCGTGAGGTAGGCGGTGCGGAAGCCATTCGAGCACCACGGCGTCCCGCTGCGGGGGTCGATCGCGAGCGCGTGCGACTCGCCGGTCAGGAAGGCGTCGCGCGACGCCGAGTAGAACGCGGGGTGATCGTGCTCCCACACGCCCGCCGCTTCCTGCCACTTGGCCGGCTGGCCGGTGAGGCGATCGGGATAGCCGCGCGCCTTCGCGTCGCTGAGGAGCGCGGTGATCGACGCGTGCTTCCCGCCCATGAAGAAGTCGCCGTACATGGCCGAGCCCTTGTCGTGGTTCACCACGATCCGCTCGACCTGGCGCAGCTTGCGGCGCCCCATCACCCAGAACCAGTCGTAGGCGTAGGCGCAGGCGTAGGTGTGCCGCTCGTTGCCGTTCGCCGGGCAGATGGTCTGGGGTGGCGCGGCGATGAAGACGTGCCGGGTGCGGCTGACCTTGGCGCCGTCGAAGGCGACCAGGTCGGCGCCCCCGGAGTCCTGGGCCCAGTCGGCGTCGTTGTCGCCGTCGGTGCCCACGCCCCTGAAGCCGATCATGGCGACCCCTGGCGCGGCGCCCGCGACGGAGATGACCGGGCACGTCAGCGCCGGACCGGGAGGATCGGGGTGGAGGTGGCGATCGAGCTGGCTCGAGTCGTTCGGGTTCCCGACCGCGTAGCAGTTCTGCGTGAGGCCCGCGCCCTTCCCGTCGAAGCGCAGGAACTGCTGGTCGGAGCGCGCCTTCGCGTAGAGCGCGTCGCCGCCCGCCACGTAGACGTTGCCGCCCTCGTCGGCCGAGACGTCCCAGACGTCCTCCGAGAGGCCCTGGCCGCTGCCGTAGAGCGTCCAGCCGTCCTTCGTGAGCGGCGGCGAAGCCGGAGGAGGCGTCGCGGTGCCGCCGTCCGGAGCCGGATCGGCGGACGGGCCGGCGTCCTCCGGTGGAGGGACCGTGCCCCCTCCGCCCTGGCCGGTGCCCGTGCCTCGCCCCGTGCACGCCAAAGCCACGG
>DASWDS010000103.1:0-2271 GCA_036395165.1 Anaeromyxobacteraceae bacterium
GCGCCACTACCGCGAGATGCTGCGCGTCCGCCGGCGCCATGCCTCGGCCATGAGCGAGCGGTGGCCCGAGGTGGCGGTGGACGGGCGATGCGTCACGCTGCGCCGCCCCGGGCTCGAGGTCGCCGTGAACCTCGGTCCCGCCCCGGCGGGTGGCCTTCCGGGATGGGGGTGGAGCGTTCGCGAGTGAGCGCACCCCGAGCGAGGACGGCGCCGCGGGGCGCGCGCGTGTACGGAGGAGCACTCATGACTTCGAGCGACCGGCTCGTCGAGGCCGTGAAGGCAGGCGAGGCCGGGGCGGTGGCCCGCCACCTGGACGACGACGCCGCGCTCGCGGAAGCGCGCGCCGACGGCGTCCCGCTCCTGCTCGTCGCCCTCTACTACGGCCACCCGGGCATCGCCGAGCTCTTCGCGGCTAGGCGGAGGCGGCTCGACGTCCACGAGCTCTCCGCGCTCGGCCGCGCGGCTGAGCTGCGCCAGCACCTCGCGCGCGCGCCCGACGACGCCCAGCGGGTGGCGGCGGACGGCTTCACGCCGCTCGGGCTCGCCGCGTTCTTCTGCCATGTGGAGGCGACGCTGGCGCTGCTCGACGCGGGCGCCGATCCGCGCATGCCGTCCCGGAACGAGATGCGCGTCGCGCCGCTCCACTCGGCGGTGGCGCGCCGGTGCCTGCCGGTGGCGCGGCTGCTCCTCGAGCGCGGCGCCGACGTGAACGCTCGCCAGGCCGGCGGCTTCACGCCGCTCCACGGCGCGGCGGCCAACGGCGACCGCGCCATGACGGAGCTGCTCGTCGACCGCGGGGCCGACCCGACCGCCCGCAACGAGGACGGCCGCAGCGCGCAGGAGCTCGCCGCCATGCGCGGGCACGACGGGATCGCGGACTGGCTGGCGGGACTGCAGGGCGGGTAGAGGGGCCCGCCTACTTCTTCATCTTCTCCCGCAGGAGATCCCCCAGCGTCCCGAACCCCTTGCCGCCGCCGCGGGGCGTCGTCCTCATGTACTCGTGCGCCTCCTTCCGCTCGGCGGCCGCCTCGGCCTCGGTCTTCGAGAGCCGCAGGCGCCCCTGCTCGTCGATGGCGGTGATGGCGCACTCGAGCTCGTCGCCCACCTTGAAGGCGCGGCGCAGGTCGGTCCCGCGCTGCGTGCCCGTCTCGCTCGCCGGCACGAGGCCGCGCCCGCCCGCGAACCGGACGAAGAGCCCGAAGGGCTCGATCTTGTCCACGCTCGCCTTCACGACGTCGCCCACCCTCGGGGGCGGCGGCGGCGCGGTGGGGGGCCGCTTCTCGCCTTCCACGGCGGGCTTCGGCTCCGGGCGCGGCGCGAGCGACTTCACCGAAAGGCTGATCCGCTCGCCCTTCTTGGCGTCCTGATCGACGCGCAGCACCTGCACCTTCACGGTGTCGCCGGCCTGGAGCAGGTCGCCCGGCTTGGAGACGCGGTCCCACGACAGCTCCGAGACGTGGACGAGCCCCTCGATGCCGCCGATGTCCACGAACGCGCCGTAGTCCTGGACGCTCGTGACGGTGCCGTCGAAGATCGCGCCCTCCGCGAGCTGCTCGCGCGTCTTCCGCGCCCGCTCCGCCTTCTCCTCCTCGAGGAGCGCCCGGCGCGAGAGCACCGCGTCGCGGCCGTCGGCCCGCTGCACCTTGAACAGGAGCTTCTGGCCGACGAAGGCGGACGGGTCGCCCACGAAGCGGACGTCGATCTGCGAGACCGGGCAGAAGGCGCGCTGGCCGTGCACCTCGACCTCGAGGCCGCCCTTGTTCACGGCCTTCACGACGCCCTCGACCGGGAGGCCGGTCTGCGCCGCCTCCACGAGCGCCTCGCGGTCGCGCTGCATCTTCGAGTGGCCGTGGCCCTTGGAGACGAGGACGCCGCGCTCGCCGCCCTTGACCACGACGCCGTCCACGATGTCGCCGATGCGGGCCGTCACCTCGCCCGCCTCGTTCTGCAGCTCGGTGATGTCGATCATGCCCTCGGCGACGCCCGACCCGAGCTCGAGGAAGGCGACGTCCTGGCCGATCTGGATGATCTTGGCCGCCACCTTCTCGCCCACCTGGTAGCGCTTGCGCGGTGAGGCGTCCGTTCCGGCGAGGAGATCCGCGAACGTGCCCTCGTCGGGGAGCGGCGCCTCGGGCGACGGCGGCGGTGGCTCGCCCCGCATCACGGGCTCGCGCGGCGCGTCGCGCCGCTCGCCCTCGCGCTCCTGCCGGCGCGGACGCTCGCCACGCGGTCCGCCCCGGCCGCGCTCGCCGCCGAAGCCGCCGCCGCGCT
>DASWDS010000104.1:0-4771 GCA_036395165.1 Anaeromyxobacteraceae bacterium
TACACGCACAACCTCCTCACCCTCACCTTCCTCTCGGTGGCGGGCGCGCTCGCCTGGAACTGGATGGGGGGCTTCGCGGGCCAGGTGAGCTTCGGGCACGCCGCCTTCTTCGGCCTCGGCGGGTTCATCTCGGCCCGGCTCCTCCTCGCGACGCCGCTCCCGCAGCCGCTCGCGTGGCTCGGCGGCGCCGCCGCGGCGGGGGTCTTCGCGCTCGGCGCCCACCCCACGCTGCGCCTGCGCGGCCCCTACTTCTCGATCGCCACCATCGGCGTGGGCGAGGCGGCGCGCGTGATCTTCACCTACTGGGAGGCCTTCACCGGCGGCGCCTCGGGGCTCTCCCTGCCCGTCGCGGCCGATCTCAAGTTCCGGCTCTACTGGTGGGCGCTCGGCCTGCTCGCGCTCGCCGTGGCGGGGTCGTACGGGCTGCGCCGCTCCACCGTGGGGCTCCGGCTCCTCGCCATCAAGGCCGACGTGGAGGCGGCGGCCGACTCCGGCGTCTCGGCGGCGGCGCTCCAGGACCTCGTGCTCGCCCTCTCCGCCACGCTCGTCGGCGCGACGGGCGCGGTCTACGCCTCCTACTTCAGCTTCATCGAGCCGAACGACATGCTCGGCTTCGACCGCTCCATCTCGTTCGTCCTCATGGCGGTCATCGGCGGCGTCGGCACGATCCTCGGCCCGGCGCTCGGCGCCGTCGTCTTCGTCCTCATCCGCCAGTTCCTGCTCGCGTCGTACCCGCAGCTCTACCTCGGGCTGTACGGCGCCCTCCTCATCGTCATCATCCTCTTCGAGCCGCTCGGGCTCACCGGGCTCGCGCTCCGCGTCGCGCGCCGCTTCGGGTACCGGGCGCGGCCGGACCTGGCGGTGGGCTCCGCGGCGGTGAAGCCGCCGGCGGCCGCCGAGGACGGGAGCTAGGGTGGCGATCCTCCGCGCAGAGCGGCTCGTCCGGCGCTTCGGCGGCCTCGCCGCGGTGGACGGGGTGGACCTCGAGGTCGGCGCGGGAGAGATCCTGGGCGTCATCGGGCCGAACGGCGCGGGGAAGACCACGCTCTTCGCGCTCATCGCCGGGTCGATCCCTGCGACGTCCGGCCGCGTCTGGCTCGAGGACGAGCCCGTGACGGGGCTCCCGGCGCACCGCGTGGTGCACGCGGGCATCGCCCGCACCCACCAGATCGTCCGTCCGTTCGGGACGCTGACCGTGCTCGAGAACGTCACGGTGGGCGCGATCAGCGGCGCCCGGCGCGCGGGGAAGGACGCCCGCGACCTCGCCGCCGAGCTGGTGCGGAGCGTCGGCCTCGCCGAGCGCGCCCACGACTACCCGTCCGCGCTCACGCTCGCCGGGCGCAAGCGCCTCGAGCTCGCGCGCGCCCTCGCGACCGCCCCGCGCGTCCTCCTCCTCGACGAGGTCATCGCCGGCGTGAACCCAACCGAGGCGCAGCAGCTCGCGGAGCTCATCCGCCAGCTCCGCGATCGCCACTCGCTCTCGATCGTGATGATCGAGCACGTCATGCCCGCCGTCATGAGCCTCTCCGACCGCATCGCGGTCCTCGACCACGGCAAGAAGATCGCGGAGGGTACGCCCGCGGCCATCGCGGCCGACCCGCGCGTCATCGAGGCCTACCTCGGCACCGGGGCGGCCGCTCCGCCGCCACACAGGCCATGACCGCCCCGCTCCTCGAGATCCGCGGAATCGACGTCTCCTACGGCGACGTGCAGGTCCTGCACGGCCTCGCGCTCGACGTGCAGCAGGGCGAGATCGCGGCGCTGCTCGGGTCGAACGGCGCCGGCAAGACGACCACCCTGCGCGCGGTGGCGGGCCTGCGCCACCCGGCGCGCGGCGAGATCCTCTTCCGTGGCGAGCCGCTCTCCAGGGTCCCGGCCGCCCGGCGGGCCGAGCTCGGGATCGCCCTCGTCCCGGAGGGACGCGAGCTGTGGCCCACCCTCACCGTGGAGGAGAACCTGGAGCTCGGCGCCTACGGGCGCCTGGCGCGGACTCGGGCCCCGCGCAATCTGGAGACCGTGTACGCGCTCTTCCCGCGCCTGAAGGAGCGCCGGCGGCAGGCCGCCGGGAGCCTCTCCGGAGGCGAGCAGCAGATGTGCGCCATCGGGCGGGCGCTCATGAGCGAGCCGAGGCTCCTCATGCTCGACGAGCCCAGCCTCGGGCTCGCGCCCATCATCGTGGACCAGGTGTTCCGCACCATCGCGGAGCTGCACGCGAGCGGCATGACGGTGCTGCTCGTCGAGCAGAACCTGCGCAAGGCCCTCGAGATCGCCCGCCGCGGGACGGTCATCGAGACGGGCCGCGTGAAGCTCGCCGGGACGAGCGCGGAGCTGCTCGCGAACCCGGCCATCCGGGCGGCGTACCTGGGGCTGTAGGCGAGCTTGATGCCCTGAGTGGTCGTGTGAAGGCGGCGGAGCCGTGGGAACGGGCGGCATCAGGCAATGAAGGAGGGCTGCCGGTTCGCGGGCGGCGCCGCGTCGGCGCGGGTCTCCGGTCCTGCGAGCGTTGCCGGCGTGACGGCGCCACGCGTTCGGGACGTCGCCGCGTGCCCGGCCTACCAAGGGCGCGCGGTCTCCGTGATGCCAACCCGCTGTCCTGCCGGTCGTGGCGATGAGCGTGATGGCCGACCCTACTGGGAGTGAAGCCGTTGAAGAATCATCCTTGACTTGGGGTTCGCCCATTTCGCGCTGCGGAGCGGCAAGTCCCGCGAGAACCGTGCTGTAACGTACGCCGCTCGCCTCGCTGAGGACGTACGCGCGACGTGACGCGCGGCCGCCACGTCCGTTGCGAAGACGCGCCTGCGGGGCTGCGAGGGGCCTTCCCGGAGGCTCGAAAAACGCATGTTACGAATGGAACAGATCACTGGAGGTCACCATGCACGCGACCACTCCTGCTTCTCTCGATTCCGCGGCCCTCTCCCGCCGCCTCTCCGAGCTCGCCGGTCATGAGCGCGAGGTCCAGGTGGAGTTCCTCCTCCATCTCACCGAGTACGACCTCCGCCGCGCGTGGCTCGAGGCGGGCTTCGGGTCGCTCTGGGACTTCCTGACTGGAGCGCTCCACTACCGCGAGGGCGCCGCCCACCGGCGCATCAGGGCCATGCGTGTCCTGCGCCGTCTGCCGCACCTCGCCGATGCGTTCCGGGACGGGCGCCTGTGCTTGACGACGGCGGCGCTCCTCGAGCCGGTCCTGACCGAGGAGAACGCGGCCGACCTCGTCACGCGCGCGGCCTTCAAATCGAAGGCGGACGTCGAGCACCTGGTCGTCTCGCTCCAGCCCCGGAGCGCGCCGAAGGACGGCATCCGCAAGCTGCCCGAGCGGCGTGAAGCGCCGAGCGCGGCACCCCTCCTGCCCGCGTCGCCCACATCCGAGACGGCGCCCGAGATGCCCGCGCCAGCGCTCGACCTCGCTGCCCCGACGCGCGCTCCCGAGGCGCGTCCCATGGTGCGACCGGTGGCGGCCGACGCGTACTCGCTGAACGTCAAGGTCGACTCAGACCTCAAGCGCGCGATCGACCACCTCACCGAGCTCCTCTCCCACAAGATTCCGAACGGCGACCTCGTGGAGGTGCTGCGCGAGGCGGTCCACTGCGCCATGGAGAAGCACGGAAAGCGGCGGGGCGCCGTCGAGCCGGCGCGGAAGGTGAAGCGGAACGCTTCGCCGGAGCGGCCCGCGATCGCGACCGCATCCAAGCTCCGCGACCCCATTCCTGCCCACGTCCGGCGGGAAGTCTGGAAGAGGGATGGCGGCTGTTGCGCCTGGGTCGGTCCGGACGGTCGCCGCTGCTGCAGCAGGTGGAAGCTCGAGATCGACCACATCCACCCGGCAGCGCTCGGAGGGCCTTCGACACTCGACAACCTGCGCCTGCTCTGCGCGCTCCATAACGCGCTTCACGCGGAGCAGACGTTCGGGCACGCGTATATGGCGCGCTTCCGGCGGACGAGCCCCGGACGGGTGAATTCACTGCCGCCAGGAGAAGTTGCCCCGGACGCTCAGAGCGAGCCGGTTCGGCAACCCGATTTCCTTCTCGAGCCGCCAGCCACGTCGTGACTGGAGGTTGGGCAACCGCACCTCACATCGGTTCCGCGCGTCCCCTGTAAGCCGGGCCACGCAGAAACGTCCCGAACGCGCGGTGACGCCTCGCCGGCAACGCTCGTCGAACGCCCACGGCGGCTGTCACGGCGCCGGCTGCCGGGCAGCCGCGCCGTTCACTGCCCGAGACCGCTCCTCCCACGGGTCCGCCCCCGCTCACGCAGGATCGCTCCACCTGGCGATGGGCTCACGCCCCCCGGATCGCCGCCGCGATCTCGGCGAGATCGCCGCGATCGCCGCCCGAGCCGAGCGCCTGGATGCCGCGTCCGCCGGGCTGGTAGCGCGGCAGGATGTGCACGTGGAGGTGGAAGACGTGCTGCCCGGCGCCGCCGCCGTGGTTCCACCCGATGTTGTACGCGACGGGGTGCAGCGCCGCCTCGATCTTGCGCGTGACCTCCTTCACCGTCTGGAAGAAGCTGCCCACCGCATCGTCGGGGAGATCCTGGAGCGTCACGGCATGGACGCGCGGCACGACGAGCGTGTGCCCGCGCGCCGCCGGGATGCGGTCTAGGAAGGCGACCCCGCCCGGCCCGTCGTGGACGACCTCGGCCGGGACCGTGCCCGCGACGATGCCGCAGAAGAGGCACTGGGCCATGGCGCGCCTACTGGCAGGTGGGCCCGCCGGAGCAGAGCGAAGTCCCGCCGCCCTGCGCGGCCGTGAGCGCGATCTGACAGATGTCGGCG
>DASWDS010000105.1:0-6787 GCA_036395165.1 Anaeromyxobacteraceae bacterium
GTTCGCGACCGCTTGCACTTCAGCGGGGCTGAGGCCCTGGGTCATGTTCGCGGCGGTGATCTGGGCCGCGGTCCGGCCGAGCTTGCTGCTTGTCGCGAGCGGCCCGTGGCAGCCCGAGCACTTCGCGGCGTACAGCGCCGCGCCGTCGATCGTGGGCGGCGTGTAGACGCAGGACTGCGACAGCGCCGGCGTCCCGGTGCAGCCAGCCGGGGCCGACGACGCGACGGTGCGCGTCTGCGTGTTGTTCGACTGGCAGGTGCCCCAGGCAGAGTAGGTGTACGTGCAGGTGGAGGGGCTCGGGGTCGGCGGCGGAACCGGGGTGGACGAGCCGCCCGGCATGTTCTCCGGATGGAACGTGCCCGAGGTGAGGTCGCTCAGCGGGCCCGAGAAGATCACCCCGCCCGTCTTCCTGTTGGTCACGACGACGGTCCCCGACGTCACGCTGAACCGCACGTCGCGGAGCATGGCGCGGAGGGCGGCGCTGTCGTCGGAGAGGGGATTCGTGCCGACGTGGTACAGGTCGAAGAGCGGCGCGAGGACCGTACGAAGCGTGTTGAGGACGGACTCGAGATTGCCCGCCGTCCGGCGGTTCTCCTCGGGATCGTCCCTGTCGAAGGTCGAGCCCGAATCCTCGCCCGATGCAGCCGCCACGGCCGCATCCGTCAGCGGGTTGATGTTGGCGGTGCCCGCCTGCGGCGCGACCGAGTGCATCCGAGCGTCCGCCGAACCGTCGGTCCACTCGGCCCTGAGCATGTACGGCGGCGTGAGTCCGCTCACGTCGAACGAGAAGGCGCCGTCGCCATCGGTCGCGGTCGTCTTCTCCTTCGCGGGAGTGGAGGAGTCCTTCAACGAAACGGTGCCGCTCACGGACACGTCCGTCGAAGCGACCCCCGAGAGTGCGGAGCTGGTGGTGCCTGAATCGGACCCCCCGCCACCGCAGCCGCTCAGCACGACGCTGAGGGCGACCGCGCTCGACAGCGCCGCTCGGACGGCTCTGGTGATGACCTTCACGTCTGCTCCTGACTCGCTGCTGGTTGCCGGCCGAGGCGCCCGTGGGTCCTCTTGGACCTGCGGGGAGCGCAACCTGAGACCCGCTCCGGGTGCGCTTCACCGCTGACCGGGGTTGTCCCATGTTCGTGGGACAATCCAGTAGGCGACTTATCGGCTAGAGGGCAGGCCGGTCAACCGCCGAACGTGCAGAAAGCACCTTCATGTCAGGTGGTCGTGCGCCAACGTGGGCGACTGTGCGCCGAGTCGCCTGAAGGTTGCTCGAGGCGCGGCCGGCGCGAGCGACGCGCTAACGGCGGGAGGGCGGTACGCCGTGGCGCGCATCCGGCGGGCGCGCGCGGCATGAAGTCGCGTGGCTCCGAGCGAGGGCGCGTCCCGCCAGGGCGTGCGAGCGGCGCGGCGCTCGTGGCGCGGCCTGGCCGCCGCGGAACGCCTCCGCGCCGTGCACACCATGGATCGGGGGGCGGCGGACGCGCACCCCACGAGGAGGACGAGCCATGCAGGAGCAGAACTGCGAGGTCTGCGGCAACACCTACGACAAGGCGTTTCAGGTGGTGGCGGCGGGAGCGACGCACGTCTTCGACAGCTTCGAGTGCGCGATCCAGGCGATGGCGCCGCGCTGCGAGCACTGCGACTGCCGGGTCATCGGTCACGGCGTCGAGGCGGGCGGGAAGTTCTACTGCTGCGCCCACTGCGCGCACGAGGCGGGGGCGTCGCAGATCCGCGACCGCGTCTAGCGCGCGGAACGCCGAGCGCGCGTCGGCGTCATATGTCGGTGAGGTCGGACATCCAGCGGATGCCGGGGAGGCTCCGGACCACGTTCCTCGCCCCGGCGAGCCTTGCGCTCCGCGCGCGCGCGCCGAGCGGGGCGCGCACGACGTTCCTCGGGCGCGCCGCGAGCGGCGCCTCCGGCACCTTCACGAGCACGGACGGCGACGGCCTTGCGACCTGCCCCGGCGTGCGCCGGTAGGTGGGGACGAGCGCCCGGATGGCAGCGAGGATCTGCTCGCGGTCGCCGCGGTCCGCGCTCGCCTTGAGCTCGTGGAGCCACCGGGCGAGGTCGTGCGGCGGCGGCGGGCTCTTCGCGACCTTGATCCGATTGCGCACCTCCATGGTCTGCTCCTCCTCCTCGGTGAGGAGCTCCTCGAACAGCTTCTCGCCGGGCCGGAGCCCCGTGTAGACGATGGGGATCTCCTCGTCCGGAATGTGCCCCGACATCGTGATGAGGCTGGCGGCGAACTCGGCGATCCGGACAGGCTTTCCCATCTCGAGCACGCACAGCTCGCCGTGGCCCCCGAGGCCGGCCAGGAGGACGAGGCCGACGGCCTCGCGCACCGTCATGAAGTAGCGGGTGCAGTCCGGGTGCGTCACCGTCACCGGGCCGCCGCGCTCGATCTGCTGCTTGAAGAGGGGCAGGACGCTCCCCGCCGAGCCGAGCACGTTGCCGAAGCGCACCGCCGTCATCTTCGTCGCCGACCGCCGGGCCAGGTCCCGCACCACCAGCTCCGCGACGCGCTTCGTCGCGCCCATCACGGACGTGGGGTTGACGGCCTTGTCGGTCGAGATGACGACCAGCCGCTCCGCGCCGCAGCCGTGCGCCATGAGCGCCACGTGGAGCGTGCCGAAGACGTTGTTCTTCACCGCCTCCTCGGGCGCGCCCTCCATGAGCGGCACGTGCTTGTGCGCCGCCGCGTGGAACACCAGCTCGGGGCGGTGCTGCTCGCCGAGGCGCTGCATGCGCGTGAAGTCGCGGATGTCGGCGACCTCCGTCTCGATCCGCACCGCGGGGCACTCGTCCTGGAGACGCCGCGCGCCGAGGTACATCTCGTTCTCGTTCATGTCGACCATGACGAGCTCGGCGACGCCGTGGCGGGCGAGGTGGCGGCAGATCTCGGCGCCGATGGTGCCGCCGGCGCCCGTCACCAGCGCCCGGCGGCCCTGCACGAGGCCGCGGATCTCCTCATCGTCGAACGCGATCGGGTCGCGCGACAGGAGGTCGTCGGGCGAGAGGTCGTGAAGCATCGCCGCCGAGATGCGCTCGTCGAGGAACGCGTACGAGGCGGGGATGATCTTGAAGCTCGCCTTGCACGACGCGCACATCGCGAGGATCTCGCGGACGCGCGCCGCGGGCAGGGTCGGGATGGCGAGGAGCACCGTCGAGACGCGGTGCTGCGCGATGAGCCGCGGCAGGGCGCGGGCGTCGCCGAGGACGGGCTTGCCGCTCACGTGCATCCCGAGCTTGGCGGGGTCGTCGTCCACGAAGCCGACGACGAAGTATCTGGAGTCCGGCGATCGCAGCAGATCGCGGGCCAGCAGGTCGCCCGCGCCGCCGGCCCCGACGATGATCGTCCGCAGCATGGCGTCGCTGCCGCGGCGCTGCCGATCGGCGTACCACCCCTCCACGAACCGCGGCGCGAACCGGAACGCGGCCATGAGGCTCAACGTGAAGAAGAACTCGAGCGGGTAGACGGTGCGAGGGAGGCCGCGGAACGCGATCGCGAAGACGACGGACGCGCCCAGCATGCCGAAGGCGAGCCGCACGGCCTCCGAGAGGCCCGACCCCCTGAATGACCACCGGTGAAGGCGCGCGACGCACGCCGCCGCCAATCGAATGGCGACGAGCGCCGGCGCCGCGACCTTCGCCTCGCGCGCGAACTCGAGCGGGACCTCGCCGCTCAGCCGGAAGAGGAGCGCGCCGTAGAGCCCGCACAGCGTCGCGAAGGCATCGTAGCCGAGGATGATCGCGTACCGGACGGCAGGGCTCCCTCCCCGGCGCGCTCGGGACCCCTCCTGCTCGTCCTCGCCCCCCTGGAGAAGAGCTCCCGCGTGATCATCGCTCGTCCCGGCAGGTTCATCTCGGCGCTCGACCCGGCCGAACGCCGGCGATGCACTCGTCGTCATGAGCCCCCGACCCCTCGCCACCCGACCCCGTTGCAGCGGCGCGCCTCGCGGGATCCGCGAGCGCGCCGGCGTCCTCATGCTGCTCCAGTTTCATGCCCCGACGGCCGAGGTTGAAGTGACCTTCGAAGGTCCACGTTCACGGAAGGTACGGTGGCGGCGGCCCGATCACGGCCCGAGCAGCATGAACGCGAGGTGGGACCGCGTGGGCTCGCCGACGCGGGGCAGGTACTTGTACAGGGTCCGGACCGCGGCGCACGTCTCGGCGTCGCTCGCGTCCTTCTCGAAGGCGCGCGCGACGGCCTTCAGCTCGTCCTCGCGCGCCAGCGGCGCCATCGCGCGCAGGATGGCGCGGTCGTCGCGGGCGGCGGTCCCGCGGAGCACCTTGGCGCACGTCGCCACCTCGACGGACCCGAGCGCGCGACCGATGATCTCCGAGCGGGCCGTGAGATCGGCGTCGCTCGACCGTCCCCTGAGTCGGGCGGCGAGATCCGCCTTGTCGAGCGCCCGCTCGGGCGGGATGCCGCGCTGCTCGAGGTCCCGCACGTAGCTCACGAACACCGGGTCCTTCGTCGTCTCGCGCAGCGCGCGGTCGAGCCTCTTCGCCGCGCTCCGCGCCTGGAGGTCGGCCCACCAGTCCTGGGCGGCGGGCGTCGCGTACTGGTGCGAGACGTGGAAGGCGACGACGATGGCCGCGATCGGGACCAGGCGGTGCAGCCGCGTGGGGGCCGAGGAGCGCGTCATCGCGAGGTGCCCGACCAGGCCTGCGGCCGCGCCACAGATAGCGACGACGACGAGCGTGACGATCACGATGCTTCCCTCCGACGGCCCAGGCGACACTCCTGGTGCATGCGATGTTGGGCCGCCACCGCCGCGCGGCAATCACCACGCCGGGGCCCGCTGCGTGGCGCGCTCACGGGCCGTCGTACACGCCGATGCCGCCGGGGCGGACGATGTCGCCGTTCGGATCGCCGCCCGCGGTCCAGGTGCGCATCGCCTTGAAGGCCACGTACACGATGCGCCGGCTCGCCCAGCGATCGATCTGGATCGACTGCGGCGACTGGTACGCGAAGGGAGGCGCGCCGGTGTTGTCCACCAGCTCGAACGCGCCGTTCCGGAGCCGCATCACTCCGCCGCCGCCGAGGCCGATCCAGACCGACGCGTCCACCGGGTCGCACGCGACCGCGGAGACGTCGTTCTTGAAGGTCGCGAGATCCGGAATGCTCAGGTACGAGAGGCTCCCGTCGGGAGCGAGGCGGGCGAGCCCATGCGTGGACGACCCGATCCAGAGCGTGCCGTCGGCGCAGTGCGACATCGACATCACGTTATCGTCGGTGGCCGTGAAGAAGGTGTTCGGAGGATCGGGCCAGACATCCAGGTACTGCTCGTTGGTTGGGTTCGGGCCCATCCACCAATCGTCATTCGAGAGATCCGGTCCATAGCCGGTGACGAAGGCGGTCCGGAACTGGTTGGAGCCCCATGGGATCCCCGTGCTCGGGTGGATCGACAGCGCCCAGTTCTCGCCGTTCACGAACGTTCCGTCGGGAGCGATGATGGCCGGGTGGAGGTGCTCCCACGTGTCCTTCGCGTCGGCCCACTCCGGTCCCATGCCGGCGGTGTGATCAGGGAGGCCCCGCTGCGTGGCGTTGTTGAGCAGCGCCGAGAACGTCGAATGCTCACCCGCCATCCAGGCGTCGCCGTACATGGGGCTCGACGTGTCGTGGTTCACCACGATGCGGCGGACCCGGTGGAAGAGGCGTCGGCCCGTCACCCACCAGTAGTCATCGGGATTGCCGCACGTCGCGACGCGTCCTTCGAGAGGAGGGCTCGTGCAGATGACGTGCGGCGGCGACGCGAGATAGACGTGGCGCGTCCGGGCCAGCGTGCCCGCGACGGGGTCGAAGGCGACGACGTCGGCGCCGCCCGCCACGTACGTCCACTGAGCGCCGTCGAGCTGCTCGGTCGCGAAGCCGTCGAACCCGATCACCGCCTTGCCTGGCGCGGCGCCGCCCACGGACAGGATCCGGCACTGGTAGAAGGGCTTCGCGGGCGCCTCGTTGTGGAAGTCGGCGGCGTCATTGCAGTTCCTGGTGAGCCCCGCGTTGGACGCGTCGAAGCGCAGGAACGTCTTGTTGTCGCGGCGCTTCGCGAACAGCGCGTCTCCACCGGCGACGTATACGTTGCCTCCCTCGTCGGGAGACACGTCCTGGATGTCGGCCGAGAGGCCCTGGTCCGTGCCGTAGTAGGTCCAGTTGCCGTGGAGGAGCGGGAGGGCAGGCGGCGGCGGCGTGCCGGCGTCCGACGAGACCACCGGAACAGGTGGCGCTGGAGGGCTCGGGTCGGAAGGAGCCGCCACGCTCGGATCGGATGGCGGCGGTGTCTCTGCCGTGGGTGAGGTCCGAGGCGCGCTCGACTTCCCCATGCACGCCGTCGCGAAGAGCGCGCAGACACCCGCACGGATCCCGATCGCCATGGCCCCGCCTCCCGGGAGAAGGGTCGTCACCCACGGCGAACGCGCCAATGCCGCGCCGGGGAGCATGCCCACGAGGTTGCGCGATGCGGGTTCGTGTGCCGCCGACGAGCTTCGGCGCAGGGCCGCGGTCGCCTCGACCGGACCCTTGCGCCGTCCCCAGCGACTCGAGAGGGTCTCAGGCCGACTTCGTGGACGCGTACTCGTACTTCACGTAACGTCCCGCTCTCCCGTAACGGCCCTTGAGCGCGTGCACGTCGTTCAGCACCGCCCCCTGCAGCTTGATCCCGTTCAGGGCGAACTGCTTCACGGCGAGCGCGATCTCGCGCACCGAGTGCGCGCCGGAGCGGAGCACGAGGAAGTTCACCCCGGCGAAGCGCGCCACGAGGAGCGAGTCGGATACGGCGAGCA
>DASWDS010000106.1:0-3566 GCA_036395165.1 Anaeromyxobacteraceae bacterium
TGGATCGTCCGAGCACCGCCCTCACGCCCGAGGTCTCCGTCAAGATCCCGGGGCGCCGCGGCGAGCTGCGCCGCGAGCTCGAGTCGCAAGTGGAGCGGATCGCGGTCCGGCTCTACCTCGACCCCGCGGCCCCGCCCGAGGTGCGCGAGCGGCTCCGCGGCGAGGCGATCGACATCGCGGGGCTCGACCCGGCGCGCGGAGACCTCCTCGACATCGTGAACCTTCCCTCGCCAGCTCCGGCGAGCCCGCGCGCCGCGGCCGCGGGGGTGGCGCCGGGGGCGGCGCCCGCCGGCTCCTGGTGGCGCTCCGTCCCGCCGCAATCGTACCTCGCCTTCGTGACCGCGCTCGCCTGCGCCGCGCTGCTCGGGCTGGCGCTCTCGCTCGGCCAGCGACGCCGGGGCGCCCTGGAGGGAGCGCCAGGCATGGGCGGCGAGATCGTGCTGCAACCAGCCTCGGCGCCGGCGGCGGCGGGGAGCGCCGCCCAGGCCGTCCGGCCCGCGCGCGCAGCGAGCGAAGGCGAGTTCGAGTTCCTCGACGGCTCGAGCGCCGCCGAGCGGGCCGAGCTGCTCGCGAGCCTCGACGTCTCGTCCGCCGCGGCGCTCCTGGCGCGCGTCGGCGCCGACGAGGAGACCGCGCGCATCCTGTTCGAGCGGCTCGAGCCCGAGCGGCGGGTCGAGCTCTCGGCGGCGCTCGGCCAGACGCGCGTCCTGCACCGATCGGCGCTCTCGGAGGTCGAGGCGCTGGCGAAGCGCGAGCTCGAGCGCATCCGCAGCCACGTGGCGGTGGGCGGAGCGGACGCGCTCGTCGACGCGCTCTCACGCGCGCCGTCCGAGGCGCAGCGGCAGGTGCTGGAAGACCTCTCCCGGAGCGCGCCGGAGCTCGCGAAGGCGGTCCGCAGCCGGATGCTCTTCTTCGAGGACCTGGGCGCGCTCCCGCCGGAGGCGATCAGGCAGGTGTTCGCCGGGATCGACCCGAGCACGGTCGCGATCGCCCTGCGCGACGCGCCGCAGGAGCTGCGCGGGGCCGTCGAGCGGTCGCTCTCGAAGCGGCTCCGGACGATCATCGCGGCGGAGGACGAGGCGCTCGGGACGCCGGCCGAGAGCGACGTCGTCGTCGCCCGGAGAGCCGTCGAGCTCGCCATGCGCCGTCTTCAGATGAGCGGAGCGCTCCGCGCCCGCGCTGCTTCGTAGTACGGAGGAGAAGGATGAGGCATCACACTCTCGCCCTCGCGCTGGCGTCGGCCCTCGCCGCGTGTGCGCCGCTCGACGGCCCGCGCGCCGGTCGCCCGCAGCCGCTCGATCCGCGGGTGGACATGACGCCGGGCGCGACCCAGGGCTCGGCCCCTGCCTCGAAGCCGGAGGCCCGGGCCGCTGCGGCCGCGCCGGCGCCAGCACCCACCCCGCCGCCGGCCCCGCCCGCGCCGCCACCCACGCCCCCGACACCGCCAGCGGCGGCGCCGCCGCCACCCGCCGCGCCCGAGGCCACGCCAGCGCCGGCCCCTCCAGTCGCCGTCCCGCTGGAGCGCGCCCCGGAGCTCATCGCCTTCATCGAGCCGGGCCGGCCGCAGCCCAAGGACGGCAGCACCTCCGCCGACTGGGAGGGGCCTGGCAAGGCCCAGATGCGCCTGTCGCGCGAAGCGCTGGAGCGCAGGAACGAGCAGCTCTCGGAAGCGGACATGGTGACCAAGGCCTTCTTGCAGCGGGTCCGCACGTTCTACGACTCGCCCGGCGACCAGCCGACCACCGAGGTCCGCGAGCAGCTCGTCCAGGCGCAGAAGCTGCTCGACGAGGCGCGCGAGACCTTGCTCGCGGCGGTGGACGAGGAGCAGAAGCGCCTGGGCTGGGTGCAGCGCGCCGTCCGCGAGTCGGGCGACCTCATCCCGAACGTCGATCCGAAGCTGGTGGATCGCCGCCTCGAGTCCATCACGGCCGGCAAGCTCAAGGCGACGGTCGAGGCGCGCATCCGCGCCTACCGCAGCCTCGCGACCGGCATCGTCGCGTTCATCGACGGCGAGACGCTGGTCGCGCTCGAGCGGATGCGCGAGGCGGTCCGCGACGACCCCGACCTCGCGCTCGCCCACGCGTACCTCGGCTCCCTCTACTACGTCTTCCAGCAGCCGAAGCTCGCGCTCGCCGCCTGGAAGCGCGCCGCCGATCTCGACCCCCAGAACCGCGCGGTGAAGCAGGCCATCCACGAGCACCAGGCCGAGGTGAAGTGACATGCGGACGACCACCTACCTCGGCCTGCTGGGCGGCTTCGTCGTCGTGTACTCGGCGGTGCTGCTCAAGGGCGGCGACCACACGATCTTCACGAACCACGTGGCCGCGCTCATCGCGCTCGGCGGCACGCTGGCGGCCACCACCCTCTCCTGCTCGCGCTCGACCGCGTCGCACGCGCTCTCCGCGGCGCGCATGCTCTTCGTCAGCCGCTCCGCCGGCTCGCGGCACGTCCTGGCCGAGCTGGTGACCCTCGCCCGCCAGGGCAAGGCGCGCGGCATCACCTCGCTCGATCCGGAGTCGCTCAAGCTGCGCGATCCCTTCCTGCTGAAGGGGCTGCAGCTCGTGGTGGACGGCGTCGAGCCCGAGCGCATCGACGAGCTGATGCGGCTCGAGTCGGACATCCTCTCCGAGAAGCGCCGCTCCGCCGAGCGGATGTTCCGCCTCATGGGGACGTACTCGCCCATGTTCGGGCTGGTGGGGACGCTGATCGGCCTCATCGAGATGCTGAAGGGCCTCAGCGACCCGCGTGCCATCGGGCAGGGCATGTCGGTGGCGCTCATGGCCACGTTCTACGGCGTGCTCTTGGCGGGGCTCATCTTCCTGCCGCTGGCGGGCAAGGTCCGCACGCTCGATCTCGACGAGCGGCTCGTGCGCGACCAGATCCTCGCTGGCCTGCTCGCCATCCGGATCGGGCAGAACCCGGAGTACGTGCGCGAGACGCTCGAGATCTTCGCCCAGCAGAGGGTTCGGGGATGAGGCGCTCGCGCCACGAGCCCTCGCAGCACGACGACTCCAACCCGCTCCACGACGCGACGTGGCTCTACAGCTACGCCGATCTCATGACGCAGCTCCTCATCTTCGCCATCCTCATCGTCTCGGTGCTGGGCGTCCCCGAGACGGTGAAGCCGCAGGCGCAGGCCCAGACCGCCGCGAGCCCGCTCGAGCAGACCGAGAAGGACGTGAAGCGGTTCGTCAAGGAGAGCGGCCTGGAACGGGACCTCGCGCTCGACCGCGCGGCGGATCGCCTCGTCATCCGGATGAAGAGCGCGATCCTGTTCGCGGAGGGCCAGGCGGAGCTGACGCGGGCGGCGCGGACCGTCCTGTCGGGGCTCGCCCCGCTCCTGACCGGCGCGCGCGCCGACCTGCGGGTCGAGGGCCATACTGACGACGTGCCCATCCGCTCCGGCGTCTTCCGATCGAACTGGGAGCTGTCGAGCGCGCGTGCCATCTCGGTGGTGGACTATCTCGAGGCCCGCGGGGTCGACAAGGCCCGGCTCTCCGTCGCCGGATACGGCGAGTTCCACCCGATCGTGGCGAACGACGGCACGGAGCACCGCGCGCTCAACC
>DASWDS010000107.1:0-2659 GCA_036395165.1 Anaeromyxobacteraceae bacterium
CCACGCCGGTGTGCGGGCACGCGTAGGCGCCGGCGTGGCGCTCGCGGTGCTCGAGAAGCTCGCGGCGCGCGGCACCATCCGCCGGGGCGAGCGCGCGGTCGTCATCTCGACCGCGCACGGGCTCAAGTTCTCCGACTTCAAGGTGGGCTACCACGCGCGCACGCTCCCGGGGGTGCAGGCGAGGCTCACGAATCCCTCGGTCCAGGTCGCCGCGAACCTCGGGGCCGTGCAGGACGCCATCGCGAAGCGCTTCGGGAGGGCCGCCTGATGGCGAGCGTCCCCGCGCCCGGGCCGAGCGACGACCCGCGCGCCGAGCACGACGCGCTCGCCGACCAGCTCGCGGCGCGGCGCTCCATCGACCTCGTCCGCCGCGGCGCGTACACGGGCTTCGCCGGCTTCATCGCGAGCGGGCTCGCCCTGAAGCTCGCCTACGACCGCTGGTTCTCGACGCGCGTCACCCGCTTCAGGGGGCCGCCCTTCTTCTTCTTCTCGGCGCTCGCGCTCGCAGCCATCCTCGTCGCGCTCGCGGTCTTCTTCTTCGTGCGCGCGCGGCGCATCATGCGCGAGGAGGACGTGGCGTTCGCGCGCATGAGCGAGCTCCGCCGGCGGCTGGAGCTCGATCCTTGAGGCTGCGATGACCCGCCGCCGGAGCCGGGGACGCTTCCTGGTGCTCGAGGGGCTCGACGGCGCGGGGACCACCACGCAGGCGCAGCGGCTCGCCGCGTGGATGCGCGCGCATGGCCACCGCGTGCACGTCACCGCCGAGCCGTCGAGCGGGCCCGTGGGCGCGCTCGTCCGGCAGGTGCTGACCCGCCGCATCGCGGGCGCGCCCGGCGCCGTGGATGCCTTCGACCCCGCCGCCCTGGCGCTCCTCTTCGCGGCGGATCGCCTGGACCACGTCGCCGCGGAGATCGCGCCGCGGCTGGCGGAGGGATGGGACGTCGTCTCGGACCGGTTCACGCTCTCCTCGCTCGCGTACCAGTCGCTGACGTGCGGTGACGCGCCCTGGGTGGAGGTCATCAATGGCCGCGCCCTCGCGCCCGATGCCACCCTCTTCCTCGAGGTGAGCCCGGGCACTGCGGTGCGCCGCCGGTTCGCGGCCTCCGGCAGCCGCGAGCTGTACGAGGTCCCTGCCTTCCAGCGGCGGGTGGCGCGCTCGTACCAGGATGGGATCGCGCGGCTGCGCCAGCTCGGGCAGCGGGTCGACGTCGTCGACGGCGAGCGGCCCGTCGAGGAGGTCACCACCGCGCTGGCCGGGAAGATCGGGCCGCTGCTGGCGCTCCGCTCCCGCGCGCGCTAATTCCCGGACGGCATGAAGACGCCCACCGCCGCCATCCTCGTCGTCGGGAACGAGGTCCTCACCGCCAAGGTGCAGGACGAGAACGGGCCCTACGCGGCGAAGCGCCTGCGGGCGCTGGGCGTGCAGCTCACGGCGCTGCTCACGCTCCCCGACCAGCTCGACGTGCTCGCGGAGGCGGTCGCCCGCGAGCGCACGCGGGTGGACTGGCTCTTCACGTCGGGCGGGGTCGGCCCCACCCACGACGACGTGACGCTCCTCGCGATCGCGCGCGCGCTGGGGCGCTCGCTGGCGCGGCACCCGGTGCTCGCCGACCACATCCGCGGCTGGCACCGGCGCCACGGCGCGGAGCCGCCGGAGGCCGCGCTCCGCATGGCGGACGTGCCGGAGGGGACGCGGCTCGCGGGCGATCCCGCCTATCCCGTCATGGTCGTCGAGAACGTGGTCATGCTGCCGGGCGTCCCGCAGTTCTTCCGCGCGCAGTTCGACGCCTTCACGGCGGTCCTCGACGCGCCGCCGTTCCGGCTCGCCTCCGTGTACCTCGGCATCGCCGAGGATCTCTTCGTCCAGGCGCTCGACCGCGTCGCGCGCGACCACGCCGACGTCGACATCGGCAGCTACCCGCGCTTCGACGACGCGGACCACCGGGTCAGGGTCACGTTCGAGGCGAAGGACGCCGCCCGCGTCGAGGCGGCGCTGCGTGCGTTCCTGGCCACGCTGCCCGACGGTGCCCTGCTGAGGCGCGAGGGCCCCTGAGCGCATTGCCTTCAGGCGATGGCCAGGTGCAGCCGCTGCCGGAGCCGGAGGTGCTCCTCGCTCGCCGTGAAGCAGAGGAGCTGCCCCAGGCCCGGGCTCGCGCGGACCGCCGCCGCCACGCCCGCGGCGTCCGGCGCCGTGGCGCCGCCTTCGCGCAGGAGGAGCCCGAGCGCGGCGGGGACGTCGGCCGCGAGGAGGAGCCCCACGCGGTCGGCGGTGGCGCCCAGGGCGGCACGCCAGCCGGCCACGTCCTGCGGACCCGCGCGCACGAGCGCGCGCACAGGCTCGTCGAGCGCCTTCCGGATCCTGCGCGGGAGCGCGCGCGCGACGGCCCGGACGAGCGCGTCGGACGGGTTCCCGAGCGCGGCGGAATCAGGCTCGACCTGCCGGACCACCGCCCCCATGAGGTCCCCCAGCGCGCCCGGCTCGAGGCGTGCGGCGAGGCCGGAGCGCGCGCGCAGGCGCGCCGCGGCGCGGGCGAGCAGGAAGCGCTGCTCCGGAACGGAGTGGCGCCGCGCCAGGTCGGCGCCGGCGCGCACCGCGGGCGGGTCGCCAGGCTCGAGCCAGAGCTCCGCGCCGTCGCCGGCGTGCCGCACCGGGAACGCC
>DASWDS010000108.1:0-20350 GCA_036395165.1 Anaeromyxobacteraceae bacterium
CGGCTTGAACACGGTGTACGAGGAGAGGCCCGCCACGCCGATCTCGAGCTTCCCGTCGCCGTCGAAGTCGGCGACGGTGGGCGGCCCGCCGCCGCGCCCTCCGCCCGGGATGGCGACGGGGCCCCAGATGATCTGCCCCTGCCAGTCCTGGAGACGCACCGTGCCCTCGGAGACGACCACGATCTCCGGGTGCTGATCGCCCGTGAAGTCGGCCACCGCGACGAGCCCATCGGCCTGGCCGTTCGGCCACCCCGCCTTCGGGTTGCAGTGGTTGTCGTAGACGGTGTTGCCGGTGACGATGTCCGGGACGCCGTCGAGGTCCACGTCGGCCACGGTCGAGACCGGCCCGAGGAAGTTCTCGCCGATGCCGCCCGGACCGCCGCCGTTCGCGCCCTGGCAGACGACCTGACCGTGCGCGTCCACGACGGTCGCGCCGATGACGATCTGCGCCTCCTTCCCTCCGTACAGGTTGGCGATGGACGGCGCGCCCCAGAAGACGCGGATGCCCTTCACCTCCCAGAGGAAGCGCCCGTCGGCGTCGAATGCGGCGAGGCCGTCGTCGAGGGGCGGTCCCTTGTGGAGCGGGTCGGTGGCGGGCCAGGTCGAGCCGAGCCGCGCCGTGACGATCTCCGTGTGCCCGTCGCCGAGGAGGTCGGCCGCGGCGATCGCACCGAGCCCGTTCACTGGATGCGACGGATCGCTCGTCCACAGCTCGCTGCCGTCGAGGCCGGAGACGGCGACCACGACGCCCGGCACCGTCGACCCCGCGCCGCGGTCACCCAGGATGGCGTTGAAGACGACCGCCGGCGGCGCGAAGACGTCGGCCGAGGTCCGCTGCAGCGGGACGACGACCGGCGTCATGAGGACGTTCGCGTACTCGGGCCGCGCCGCCGAGCCGGTCCACTGCCACGCGATGCGCGGCGTGAAGGCGCCCTTCGGCGGGCGATAGCTGCACGCGCCATTCGCGGACACGCACTGACCGGCGATGCAGGCGAGCCCGCCGTCGCAGGTGCCGTTCGCGCCGCAGGGGGTGACGCTGCCGGTCCCGCCGGAGCAGAGCCCGGGGGCGAGGCAGGCGTCTCCCGCGGCGCAGCACACCCCTCCGCAGATGGTGCCCGCGCACCCGGGCACGCACGTGCCCCCTTGCGAGGTCTGGCCGGGGCCGCACGATCCGGCGCCGCCGTCCCTGCAGCTCGCCACCGCCATGATGACGAGGACCGCCAGCACCCAGTGAAGGATCCGGACCATGCCTCTCCCTCGCGCGGAAGCGCCCGCGCCCGGGATGTGCACGGGTCACGCCATGGCGCCGCGACGCGGGGATCGGCGCGCCCGCGATCGCGCGAGGCGTCCCCTGCGGGGCTCCGCTCGGCGCGGGTCGAGGCCGCGGGATGAGAACATTTCTTCCCGCGATGGGAACGGCGCGCCCCGCGAGCGCTTCACCCCCGGTGAGGGGCCGGGCCCGTTCGTTGACCCAGGGGACCCGACCGCGCTATATGGCTTCTTCACTTTTTTTTGAAGTTCCCGGAGAGGGAGCATGAGCCGAGAGCAGGCCATCCTGTCGCAGCTCGATGCGAGCGCCGTCCGCGGGGTTCGCCCCGAGAAGGCACAGGCGGCGCTGCAGGAGGTGCCGCGACTCGCAGGCGAGCTCTCGTCCCTCGAGGAGCAGCTCTCGCGCGCCACCGACGACGCCGAGGAGACGCTGCGCGCCGCGGCGCGCCACCTCGTCGGCTCGGGCGGGAAGCGCATCCGCCCGACCGTGACGCTGCTCGCGTGCGGCGCGTGCAGCGGCGAGCTCCGAGCGGCGGTCCCCTTCGCGTGCGCGGCCGAGCTCACGCACTCGGCGACCCTCCTCCACGACGACGTCATCGACGACGGCCCGATGCGCCGCGGGCAGCCCGCCTCGCGCGTCCTGTGGGGGAACGCCGTCTCCGTCCTCTCCGGCGACTGGCTCCTCACCCGCGCGCTCGAGATCGTCGCCGCCGAGCCGGCGCGCTCGGCGGCGCTCCCGGCGCTCCTCGCCACCATGCGCCGGCTGGTCGAGGGCGAGGTGCTGCAGCTCTCGCTGCGCGGCAGCTTCGAGGCCACCGAGCAGGACTACTTCGACGTCGTGCGCGGCAAGACCGCCTCGCTCTTCGGCTGGAGCGCCGCCGCCGGGGCGTGGGCGGCCGGCGTGCGGGGCGAGGTGCCGGACGCGCTCGCCCAGTTCGGCGAGGGCATCGGGATGGCCTTCCAGCTCGTGGACGACGCGCTCGACTACACCGCCGACCCCGACCTCCTCGGCAAGCGCCTCGGGCAGGACTTCATCGAGGGCAAGGCCACGCTGCCGCTCATCCGCGCCTTCCAGCAGGAGCCGCCGCTGCGCGAGCGGCTCACGCTGCTCGTGGACGGCAAGGTGGACGGCGCCGCCGTCGCGGCCGACGTCATCGCCGCGGTGAAGCGGACGGGCGGCGTGGACGCGGCGCGGGCGCTCGCGCGCGAGCACACCGCAGCCGCGATGAAGGCGCTCGAGAAGGTGCCGGACGGCCCGCACCGCCGAGCGATCGCCGACGCGGCGCGGAGCCTCACCGACCGCGCGTTTTGAGCCAGGCGAGCGGTTCGCGCTCGCCGGACCCGGTGCCCTGAACGGCGCGGCGTCGGGCGTCCGCACGCTCTTCTCGGGCGCCACCCGCCGCGGTGGGTGGCGAGGGGGGAGGAGCGCTCCCTAGCTTCTCCCCGGCATGGCGCGAGCAAGGGTGAGGCGGCGGTCAGACGGTGTCCCCCAGA
Source organism: Anaeromyxobacteraceae bacterium (assembly GCA_036395165.1). Taxonomy (GTDB): domain Bacteria; phylum Myxococcota; class Myxococcia; order Myxococcales; family Anaeromyxobacteraceae; genus Anaeromyxobacter_A. Next base: position 2,764 of record DASWDS010000108.1, read on the forward strand.
TCGTCCGACACCGGCGCCTCGGGAAGCTCGCCATGGCGCTCGGGACGATGCTCGCGGCGCTGACGGTCGCCTTCGCCGTCGCGGCCGCCTTCACCATCTACGTGCTCGTCGCCATCCCAGTCGTCCTGCCGGCGGCGTTCTTCCTCGCGCTCCACCGGTGGCAGCGGCGCGCGCGTGCGCTGGCGCCCACCCTCCGCTTCCCGCTGCAGCGCGGCGAGGACGATGGCCCGCGGCCGTCGCCCGTGCCCGGGCACGCCGTCTAGATTTATTCGTCCTGGTACTCGGGCTTCACGTTCGGGACGAGGCCGCGCTCCGCCGCTTCCTTGAGGAAGAGCGCCACTGCCCTGCGCCCCTTCTCGCCGACGCTGCGCGTCCACCCGTTCACGTACATCCCGACGAAGGCGTCGGCCCGCTTGCGGTCGAGCCCCCGCGCGTAGGTCATCGCGTGGTCGAGCGCCTTCTCGCGGTTGTCGAGGCCGTAGGCGATGCTCTCCGAGAGGACGCGCGCGAGCGTCTTCCGCACCGGCTCGGGCAGGTCCCTGCGCACGCCGTTCATGCCGAGCGGGAGCGGCAGCCCCGTGCGGTTCTTCCACCACACCCCGAGGTCCTCCACCACGTGGAGGCCCTCCTCGTGCGCGGTGAGCTGGCCCTCGTGGATGACGAGCCCCGCGTCGACCTCGCCCCGCTTCGCCGCCTCGCCGACCTGCTTGAAGTCCATGATGACCGGCGTGTGCAGCGGCAGCCGCAGGGCGAGCGCGAGCGCGGCGCTGGTCCACTTGCCCGGGATGGCGATCCGCTTGCCGGTGAGGTCGCCGATCACGCGGATGCTCGACCCCTCGGGCACGACCACCGTCGGGCCGTAGCCGTCGCCGAAGGAAGCGCCCGAGTCGAGGAGCAGGTACTTGTCGTGGAGGTAGGCGTAGGCGTGGACGGACAGCGCCGTGATCTCGTAGCGCCCCTCGACGGCCGCCTTGTTGAGCGTCTCGATGTCGCGCAGCTCGTGGACGAAGTCGATGCCGGGCGCCTTCACCGCCCCCGAGGCGAGGCCGTAGAACATGAAGGCGTCATCGGAGTCGGGGCTGTGCGCGAGGCGGACGGAGAGGCTCATGGGCGCCCGTCATATCATTTCAACGATCATTGAAACAAGAGGAGAACAGGAGTAGATACGTCGGCCTCATGCCCTATCGCTCGCTGCGGAGCTTCCTCGAGCGGCTCGAGCGCGCCGGCGAGCTGGTGCGCGTCGCGGAGCCCGTCGATCCGGTGCTGGAGATGGCGGCGCTGGCCGATCGCGCCGCGAAGCAGGAGGGGCCCGCGCTCCTCTTCGAGCGGCCGAAGACCGGGCGGCTGCCGGTCGCGATGAACCTCTTCGGAACCCGGCGGCGCACCGCCTGGGCGCTCTCCTGCGAGGACCTCGAGGAGCCCGCGAACGAGCTGCGCGAGCTGCTCCACCTCGCGCCGCCGGTGAGCTTCTGGGAGAAGCTGAAGCTCCTCCCGAAGCTGGGCCGCCTCGCCGCCTTCATGCCGAAGCACGTCGGCGACGGCCCGGTGCGCGAGATCGTGGAGCGCGAGCCGGACCTGCGCACGCTCCCGGTGCTCACCACCTGGCCGCACGACGGCGGCCCGTTCATCACGCTGCCGCAGGTCGTGACGCGCGACCCAGACACGGGCCTCCGCAACGTCGGGATGTACCGCATCCAGGTGCTGGGGCCGCGGCGGGCCGCGATGCACTGGCAGCTCCACAAGACCGCCACCCAGCACTACCGCGCCTACAGGAAGCGCGGCGAGCGGATGCCGGTCGCGATCGCGCTCGGCGGCGATCCCGCGCTCACCTACTGCGCCTCGGCGCCGCTCCCGCCCGGCATCGACGAGTACCTCTTCGCCGGCTTCCTCCGGAAGGAGGGCGTGCAGCTCGTGAAGTGCGTCACGCACGACCTCGAGGTCCCGGCCGAGGCCGACCTCGTCATCGAGGGCTTCGTGGACACGTCCGCGCCGCTCGTGCGCGAGGGTCCCTTCGGGGACCACACGGGCTACTACTCGCTCGCGGACGACTACCCCGCGATGGAGGTCACCTGCGTGACGCGCCGGGGCGACGCGGTCTATCCCGCCACCGTCGTCGGCCCGCCTCCCATGGAGGACCTGTGGCTCGGCAAGGCCACCGAGCGGCTCTTCCTGCCGATGCTGCAGCTCGTCTTCCCCGAGGTGGTGGACATGTCCTTCCCGGCGGAGGGCGTCTTCCACAACCTCTGCTTCATCGCCATGCGCAAGGAGTACCCCGGCCACGCGAAGAAGCTCATGCACGGCATGTGGGGCTCGGGCCAGATGGCGAACACGAAGACGCTCGTCGTCTTCGACGAGGACGTGGACGTCCACGATCACGCGCAGTGCGCCTGGCGCGCCTTCGCGAACGTGGACGCGAAGCGCGACCTCGTGGTGGTGGACGGGCCGGTGGACGTGCTCGACCACGCCGCGCAGCACTTCGCGCTCGGCGGCAAGATGGGGGTGGACGCGACCAAGAAGTGGGCCGAGGAGGGCGGCCGCGAGTGGCCGGAGCCGTGCGTCCACCCGCCCGAGGTGCTCGCCCGGATGGACGCGCTCTACGAGCGGCTCGTCCCGGCCGCGCCCGCCCCGCGCCGCCCGAAGATCCCGGCGCCGCCCGCGGCGAGCTGGATCCCGAAGAAGGGGGCGGCGTAGATGTCATCGGTCCCGCTGCCGGGCGAGGCGAACCGTGGACACGCGGTGCGCGCGATGTTCGACCGCATCGCGCCCTCCTACGACCTCCTCAACCGCGTCATGACGCTGCGGGTGGACCAGCGCTGGCGCCGGCGCCTCGTGCGCGACCTCGCGCTCCGGCCCGGCGAGCGGCTCCTCGACCTCTGCGCCGGGACGATGGACGTCTCGGCGGAGGCGCGGCGGCAGCAGCCGGCCGCCCTCGTCGTGGGCGCCGACTTCTCGCTCGAGATGCTGGCGCGCGGCGCGCGGAAGACGGGGCTCCCCGCCGCCCAGGCCGACGCGCTCACCCTGCCCTTCGCGACCGCCCGGTTCGACGCCGCCACCGTCGCCTTCGGGATGCGCAACCTCGACGCGCTCGACCGCGGCCTCGACGAGCTCGCGCGCGTGCTGCGCCCCGGCGGGCGGCTCGGCGTGCTCGAGTTCTTCCGGCCCGAGTCGTCCGGCTCGCGCCTCGTCCACGGCGCCTACAACCGGCTCGCGCTCCCGGTGCTCGGGCGCGTGCTCTCGCCCGATCCCGAGGCGTACCGCTACCTCGTCGCCTCGATGGAGCGCTTCGCGTCGCGCCCCGAGTTCGAGGCGGCCTGCCTGCGGGCCGGGTTCACCGAGGTGCGGGGCGAGACCCTCTTCCCCGGCGTGTGCGGCCTCGTCGTCGCGGCGAGGCGCGCGTGAAGCTGGTCGTCGCCGTGAGCGGCGCCTCCGGCGCGCCCTACGCGAAGCGCCTCCTCGACTTCCTGGCGGCGGAGGGGACGGCGCACGGCGTCCACGTGGACCTCGTCTTCACCGAGACGGGCAAGCAGGTGTGGAGGCAGGAGATCGGCACCGAGCCGGCCTACCCGTTCGCCACCTGGAAGAACCGCGACTTCACCGCGCCCTTCGCGTCGGGAAGCGCCCAGTACGACGCGATGGTGGTGGTGCCCTGCTCCGCCGGGGCGATGGCGCGCATCGCGCACGGCGTCTCGCTCGACCTCGTGGGTCGCGCCGCCGACGTCATGCTGAAGGAGCGCAGGCGCCTCCTCCTGTGCCTGCGCGAGACGCCCATCTCGCTCGTGCACGCGCGGGCGCTCACCGCGGTCATCGAGGCGGGCGCCTTCGTCATGCCGGCGTCGCCGAGCTTCTACTCCAACCCGAAGGACATCGGCGAGCTGGTGGACACGGTCGTGTCGCGGCTCCTCGATCGCCTCGGCATCCCGAATGACCTCATGCGCCGGTGGGAGGGGCTCTCGCCCCGCTCGCGGGCGGAGCCGGTGGAGGACTGACCATGCTCTCGACGCTCGCGCAACGCGCCCTCGACCGCGCCGGGCTCGGCGGAATCCGCGACAAGGTGCTCGCGCGCCAGCGCCTCACCGAGGAGGACGCGCTGCGCGTCCTCGAGGCGCGCGATCTCGCGGCGGTGGGCGCGCTCGCGAACCACGTGCGCGAGGAGCGGCACGGCGACCTCGCCTTCTACAACCGCAACGTGCACCTCAACTTCACGAACGTGTGCGTCGCCTCGTGCAAGTTCTGCTCGTTCGCGCGCCCCGACGACAAGGCCGCGAGCGAGGGCTACACGATGACCGTCGACGAGGCGGTCGGACACGTGCTCTCGAAGCGCGAGCTCGGCATCACCGAGGTGCACATCGTGAACGGGCTCCACCCGGACCTCGGGTGGGACTTCTACCTCGAGGTGCCGCGCCGGCTCCGCGCCGCCTGGCCGGAGCTCAAGATCAAGGGCTACACCGCCGTCGAGATCCACTTCTTCGCGGAGAAGTTCGGGAAGAGCTACGAGCAGGTGCTGCGCGAGCTGCAGGCGGCAGGCGTCGACACGCTCCCCGGCGGCGGCGCCGAGATCTTCGCGTCGCGCGTGCGCCGGAAGATCTGCGACGACAAGGCGACGGCGGAACAGTGGCTGGAGGTGCACCGGGTCGCGCACCGCCTCGGCATGAAGACGAACGCCACGATGCTCTACGGCACCATCGAGACGCTCGCCGAGCGCGTGGACCACATGGCGCGGCTCAGGACGCTCCAGGACGAGACGGGCGGGTTCCAGGTCTTCATCCCGCTCGCCTTCCACCCCGAGCACAACATGATCGGGAAGGCGTTCCCCAAGCCGACCGGCCACGACGGGCTGCGCACCTACGCCGCGGCGCGCCTCTTCCTCGACAACTTCGACCACCTGAAGGCGTACTGGGTCATGCTGGGCGAGCGGCTCGCTCAGGTGGCGCTCTCGTTCGGCGTGGACGACCTCGACGGCACCGTCCTCGAGGAGCGCATCTACCACATGGCCGGCGCGAAGACGCCGCAGGCGCTCTCGGAGTCGCAGCTGCACCGGCTCATCCGCGCCGCCGGCCGCGTGCCCGCCGAGCGCGACAGCCTCTATCACGTGCTGCGGGTGCACGCCGCGGCAGCGCCCCCCGCCACGTCGAGCGCGCTCCGGATCACCGCGTAGCCTCGAGGACACGCAGCCATGCCCAAGCTCCGCGCCGCCGCCGTCTCGTTCCTCAATGCCCGGCCCCTCACCGTTGCGCTCGAGGGGTCGAAGCGCATCGACCTCGTCCTGGCGGAGCCCTCGATGTGCGCCGCCATGCTGGACCGCGGCGAGGTGGAGGTGGCGCTGCTGCCGGTGGGCGGCCTCGCCGGGCGGGAGTACGAGATCGTCCCCGGCATCGCCATCGGCTCGGACGGGCCCGTCACGACCGTGCTCCTCGCGGGCGAGCAGTCGCCGGTGGTGTGGGACGAGGTCTTCCTCGACACCGCCTCGCGCACCTCGCAGATCCTCGCCAAGATCGTCCTCGCCGAGCGCGGCATCCACCCCAAGTTCACGCCCATGCCGGCGGCCGACGGGCTCGCCGCGGCGCGCGGCACGAAGGGCGCGCTCGTCATCGGCGACCGCGGCTTCGACGTGCAGGCGAACCAGGTGCTCGACCTCGGGCGCGAGTGGACGCACCTCACCGGGCTCCCGATGGTGTACGCCGTGTGGGCGGCGCGCCCGGGCGTGCTCGCCCCCCAGGACGTCGCCGAGATCGCCCGTGCGGCGCAGCAGGGGCTCGGGATGCGCACCGAGATCGCGCAGGCCTTCGCCCGCGAGAAGGGCGGCGACCCCGAGAGGTACCGCCGGTACCTCACGCACCGCATCCGCTTCGGGCTCGGGCCCTACGAGGTGCAGGGGCTGGAGGCCTTCCTCGCCCGCGCCGCGAAGCACGGCTTCGCGCCCGAGACCAAGCTGCGCTTCGCGGACGACCTCGTGCGGACGGTCCGCGCGCGCCGGCACGTCTCGCTCGACACGGCGCTCTCGAAGGGGGCCGAGGGCGAGCGCCTCGACGCCGACGAGGCGGAGATCCTCGACGAGAAGGCGCCGCTGCTCGAGCTCGGGCTCGCGGCCGACGCGCGGCGCCGCGCCCTCCATCCGGACGGCGTCGTGACGTACATCGTCTCGCGGAACGTGAACTACACCAACGTGTGCACGACCGCGTGCCACTTCTGCGCCTTCTACCGGCCGCGCGGGCACAGCGAGGCGTACGTGCTCACGCGCGAGCAGCTCGCCGAGAAGATCGAGGGGACGCTGGCGGTGGGCGGGATCGAGCTGCTCCTCCAGGGCGGCCTCCACCCGGACCTCGGGATCGGCTGGTATGAGGACCTCTTCCGGTGGGTCAAGACCAACTACCCGAGCATCAACCTGCACGCGCTCTCGCCGGAGGAGATCTGGCACATCGCGCGCACGAGCGATCTGCCCCTCGACGCGACGCTCTCGCGGCTCATCGCGGCCGGGCTCGACTCGATCCCCGGCGGCGGCGCGGAGATCCTCGACGACGAGGTGCGCCGGCGCATCGCTCCGCTCAAGTGCTCCGCCGACGAGTGGCTGGCGGTCATGAAGGCGGCGCATCGGAAGGGGCTCCGCTCGACGGCGACCATGATGTTCGGGGTGGGCGAGGAGCCCCGGCACCGCGTCACCCACCTCCTGCGCCTGCGCGAGCTGCAGGACGACACGGGCGGGTTCACCGCCTTCGTCTGCTGGACGTTCCAGCCCGACAACACGCGCCTCGAGCCGGGCGACAACAGCGCGCACGCCTACCTGCGGCAGAACGCGATCTCGCGGCTCGTGCTCGACAACGTCCCGAACCTCCAGGCCTCGTGGGTGACGATGGGCGGCGGGGTCGCGCAGGCGGCGCTGCACATGGGCTGCAACGACTTCGGTCAGGTCATGATCGAGGAGAACGTCGTCTCGGCCGCCGGAACCACCTTCAACATGGACTCGGACGAGGTCGAGCGGCACATCCGCGACGCCGGCTTCACGCCGGCGCGGCGCAACATGCGCTACGACCGGCTGCCGGAGAAGGCGGCGTAGATGGGCGTCCGCGTCGTCAGCGCGCCGTGGGTGCTGCTCGGGCGCGACGCGAACCCGGGCGTCGTCCGCGACGGCGCCATCGCCCTCGACGGCGACCACGTCGTCGCGGTCGGGCCGCGCGCCGAGATCGAGGCGCGCTTCGGCCGCGGCGAGGCGCTCGACGCGGTCCTCCTCCCCGCGCTCGTGAACGCGCACACGCACCTCGAGCTCTCGCACCTGCACCGCCGGATCGGCGGCGGCGAGGGGCTCGTCCCGTGGATCCAGCTCCTGGTGGCCGCGCGCGCCGCGGAGGACCCGCACGCGGGGGCCGCGCTCGACGAGGCGATCTTCCAGCTCGACGAGGCCGGCGTCGCCGCCGTCGGCGAGGTGACCAACACGCTCGCCGCGCTGCCGAAGCTCGGCCGCGCCGGCGTCGCCGGCACGCTCTTCCACGAGGTCTTCGGGTTCTCGGGATCCCGCATCGAGGCGGCGCTCGCGACCGCCGCCGAGCTGCGCGCCCGCGCCGGCCCGACGCCGCCCGGGCTCGCCATCGCGCCCTCTCCGCACGCCGTCTACTCCACGAACCCGCGCGTCCTCGCCCAGCTCCTGCGCGCCGGACCCGCCTCGATCCACCTCGCTGAGGATCCCGCCGAGCGACTCTTCTGCTCGCGGATGTCGGGGCCGTTCGCCGGGCTCGTCCGCGCCCTCGGCGCGACCGACCTGCGGCCCCTCGGCCGCTCCCCGGTCGCGGTCGCGGCGCCGCACCTCGGGCCGCGCTCGCTCGCGGTGCACGCCGTGGACCTCGACGCCGAGGACGTCGCCGACCTCGTCCGCTCGCGCGCGACGGTGGTGCTCTGCCCGCGCTCGAACCTGCACATCGGCGGCCGCGTCGCCGAACTGCCCCGCCTCCTCGCGGCCGGCGTCCCCCTGGCGATCGGCACCGACTCGCTCGCCTCGTCGCCCTCGCTCTCGCCGCTCGCCGAGCTCGCGGCGCTGGCGCGCGCCTTCCCGGCCGTGCCGCCGGACCGCCTCCTCCCGCTCGCCTGGAACGGCGCCGCCGTGGGCGCGCCCGGCGTCGGCCGGCTCGCGGCGGGCACCGCGCCCGGGGTCGTCGCCGCCGCGCTCGCCGGCGCCCGCCCCGCCGACCCCGCCGCCTGGCTCCTCGGGAGCTTCGGCGCCGAGGAGCGCCCGCTCACCTGGATCGCACGCCACCGCCCGGAGGCCCCCGCCGCATGAGCATCGCCGCCCTCTCGCGCATGGTGAAGTTCGAGCACTCGCTCTTCGCGCTCCCGTTCGCCGCGAGCGCCGTCGTGCTCGTGGCGGCCGACGCCCGCCTCGACCCGCTCCGGCTCGTCCTGGTCGCCGTCGCCGTGGTGGCCGCCCGCACCGCCGCCATGGCGATGAACCGCCTCGCCGACCGCGCCTTCGACGCGGAGAACCCCCGGACGAGGGCGCGCGAGCTCGTCACGGGCGCCGTGTCGCCGCTCTCCGCCTGGGCGCTCCTCGGCGCGGGCGCGGCGGCCTTCGTCGCGGCGGCCTGGGCCATCGCGCCGCTCTGCGGGGCGCTGGCGCTGCCGGTGCTCGCCATCCTGCTCGGCTACTCCTACGCGAAGCGCTTCACCTGGGCGGTCCACCTCTGGCTCGGCGTCGCGCAGGCGCTCGGCCCGATCGGCGTCGCGATCGCGCTCACCGGCCGCGCGCCTCCGGCGGCCCTCGTGCTCGGGGTCGGGGTCGGCGCGTGGGTGGCGGGCTTCGACGTCCTCTACTCCTTGCAGGACATGGAGTTCGACCGCGGCGCGCGGCTCCACTCCATCCCCGCGCGCTTCGGGGTGGCGGGCGCGCTCCTTTGGGCCCGGCTCCTCCACGCGGTCGCGGCGCTCGCGATCGCCGCCGCCGGGCTCCTGGCTGGCCGCGGCGCCGGCTGGCTCGCCGGCTCCGTGCTGATGGTGGCCGTGCTCGGCGCCGAGCACCTGTACGCGGCGCCGGGCGGTCAGCTCAGGAAGGAGCGCATCGGCGCCGCCTTCTTCAGCTTCAACGCGTTCGCGTCGGTCGCCTTCGCGGCCTGCGCCCTCGCGGACCTCGTCCTCCGCGCGAGGGCGCCATGACCGAGACCCTCGTCCCCTCCCGCGCCGGCTCCTACGCGCTGCAGCGGGCCGAGCTCGCCGTCGCGGACGCCGTCGGCGAGCTGATGGAGCTGTGGGGCTTCCGCCGGCAGCTCGGGCGGATCTGGGCCGTGCTCTTCCTGTCCGAGCGGCCGCTCGCCGCGCCCGAGCTCTGCGAGCGCCTCCAGATCTCGACGGGCCTCCTCTCGATGAGCCTCTCCGAGCTGCGCGGCTGGGGTGTCGTGAAGAGCGTCGACGTCCCGGGCGACCGCAAGGAGCACTTCGAGGCCGAGACGAACATCTGGTCGCTCGTGCGCCGCGTGCTCGCGGAGCGCGAGCGCAAGGCGGTCGAGTCGGCGCTCGCGACGGTCGAGGCGGCGCTGCGCGAGGTGAAGGGCGCGCTGGCGGACGTCGACCCGCGCGTGAAGGCGGCGGCCCGCTTCCGCCTGCAGCGGCTCGAGCAGCTCGCGCAGCTGTGCCGGGTGGGCCTGAACCTGCTCCGCATCCTCCTCGACAGCGCGCGGGTGGACGTCGCGCCGCTGAAGCTCCTGAGCGAGGCGCTGACGAAGCGCTCCGGTTGAGGAAGCGCGGCAGGGGACGTCGTGGCGCAGCTCACGATCGAGCGTACGCCCCGGGCCGCACCGCGCTCGCCGCCGCCTCGTCACGCAGCGGCAGCGAGACCGTGAAGGTGGAGCCCTTCCCCGGCTCGCTCGCGACGGCGAGCGAGCCTCCGCACGCGTCCAGGATCTGGCGCACGATCCAGAGCCCGAGCCCGAGCCCGCCGTAGTTGCGGGCGCTCACGGCGCGCTCGAACCGCTCGAAGATGCGCACCTGGTCGTCGGGCGCGATGCCGATGCCCTGGTCGGCGACGGAGAGCTGGGCGCGGCCGCCGTCGCGCCGCAGCGCGACCGAGATGGGCTTCCCCTCGCCGTACTTGATCGCGTTGGCCACGAGGTTCGTCACGACCTGCTCGAGGCGCAGCCGGTCGCCGTCGATCTCGAGGCCGGGCTCGACGTCGAGGACGAGCTCGGAGCCGCGCTTCTGCGCGGTCTCCGCGAGCCCGCGCGTGGCGGACGCGACCAGCTCCGACAGGTCGAGCCGTTCGCGCTGGGTGACGAGCTTCCCGCTCGCGATGTGCGAGACGTCGAGGAGCGCGTTGACGAGCGCGCCCAGGCGCTCGACGCTGGCCGCGGTCGCGCCGACCCGGTCGGCGAGGTGCGCGACGCTCTCCGCCGGCTCGCGCCTGAGCTGGCGCTGCACGTTCTGGATCTGGAGCTGCGCCGCGGCGAGCGGCGTCTTCAGCTCGTGGCTCGCCACCGACACGAAGACGTCGCGCGCGTGCAGGGCCTCGATCTGCATCTGCTCGGCGCGCTTGCGCTCGCTGATGTCGCTGCTCTCCGCCACCCACTCGAGCACCCGGCCGTCGCTCCCGAGGACCGGCGCCCCGTGCGCGAGCATGTACATGTAGCTGCCGTCAGCGCGCCGCACCCGGTACTCGAGCTCGTAGGCGCGCTCCGCCGCGATCGCCTCGCGGCAGGTGCGCGCCGCGCGCTCGCGATCCTCCGGGTGGAGCGCGTCGAGCCAGCCCCACCCGCGGAACGTCTCGAGGGACTGCCCGGTGAACCGGCGCCAGGTGGGCGAGTCCTCCACCACCCCGCCGTCGGGCGCGGTGGTCCAGATCATCTGCGCGCTCGCGTCCACCAGCGTGCGGAAGCGCCGCTCGCCGCGGAGCGACGCGGCCGCGAGCTCGGCGCGCTCCTCGTAGCCGTTGCGGAGCGCCCAGGTGATGAGCGCGAGCAGGGACGCGACCACGATGAAGAACCCGGTCGGGATGAAGCTCCCGGGATCGGCGCCGGACCAGCCCTGCGGGGCGATGAACCAGGAGTGGGCGACCGCGGCCGAGACGCCGACCGTGACGAGCCCGACGGCGAAGCCGCCCACCCACGTCGCGGCGACCACCGCGACGAAGAAGACGATGAAGGGCGCCGTGTAGATGTAGGGCCGCAGGGCGAGCTCGATGGCGAAGGCGACGAGGATCGCCAGCACGGCCGCCGCGAGCGCCACGGCCAGGCCCACGCGCGGGGGCGGCGGGATGCGGAACGAGCGTTTCACGCGCGGCTGCCTACATACCCCGATCCCGCGCGGCAGTCGAACGGCCCCATGGGCGCCCGAGGATCCCGCCGGGTGGTGAAGCCTTGCCCCCGGAGCGACGGAGCGGTTAAGAACCCGTTCCATGCTCTCCCCCGAAGTGCTCAGGAAGCTCGATGCGATCGAGGCGCGGTTCGAGGAGCTGACGCAGCAGCTCTCGGATCCGGCGGTCGTCTCCTCGGGCGAGCGCTACAAGAAGGTGGCGAAGGAGCGCGCCTCGATCGAGGCGACGGTGAACGCGCTGCGCGCATACCGGAAGCTGGTCGAGGACGTGGCCGACAACGAGGCGCTGCTCGCGGAGAAGGACCCCGAGCTCCGCCAGATGGCGAAGGACGAGCTCGCGCAGCTCACGCCGCGCATCGCGCCCGCCGAGGAGCAGCTCAAGCTCTACCTCGTGCCGAGGGATCCCAACGACGAGAAGGACGTCATCCTCGAGATCCGCGCCGGCGCGGGCGGCGACGAGGCGGGGCTGTTCGCGGCGGAGCTCCTCAGGCTCTACCTTCGCTACGCGGAGCGGCGCGGGTGGAAGTACGAGCTCGCCGACACCTCGCCCGGTGCGCTCGGCGGCATCAAGGACGCGACCGTCACCATCTCCGGCGACGCCGTCTACTCCTCGCTCAAGTACGAGTCGGGGGTTCACCGCGTGCAGCGCGTGCCCGCGACCGAGGCGCAGGGGCGCATCCACACCTCGACCGTCACCGTGGCGGTGATGCCCGAAGCGGAAGACATCGACATCCAGATCAACCCCGCGGATCTAGAGACGGACGTGTTCCGCTCCACGGGCGCCGGCGGCCAGTCGGTCAACACGACCGACTCGGCGGTGCGCATCACGCACAAGCCGACGGGCGTGGTGGTGAAGTGCCAGCAGGAGAAGTCGCAGCTCAAGAACCGCTCGATGGCGATGAAGATGCTGCGCGCCAAGCTCTACGAGATGGAGACGGAGAGGCAGCGCAGCGCGCGCGACGCGGCGCGGAAGAGCCAGGTCGGCTCGGGCGACCGCTCCGAGAAGATCCGGACCTACAACTTCCCGCAGGACCGCCTCACGGACCACCGCATCAATTACACGCGCCACAACCTGCCCGCGGTGATGGACGGCGACGTGCAGGACATGATCGACGCCTGCCGCACCTTCTTCTCGGCGGAGGCGCTCCGCGAGGCGTCGAAGCAAGAGGCGCCGAGGCAGGCGGAGAAGCGCGCATGAGTCGCGGCGAGCGCAGGTTCGGTCGGAGGAGGCCGAACCGGAGCGAGCGGGGGGTCCGGGGGCGCCTCATCCTCCGGGGGGGCCTCATCCTCCGGGGGGGCCTCATCCCCCCGGTATGAACGAGACGTGGACCCCGCTGAAGCTCCTCGCCTGGACGCAGGGCTACTTCGCCCGCGCCGGCGTGGACGCGCCGCGGCTCACCGCGGAGCTCCTGCTCGCGCACGCGCTCGGGTGCGATCGCGTGCGGCTCTACCTCGACTTCGACAAACCGCTCGCCGAGCCCGAGCTGGCCCGCTTCCGCGCGCTGGTGAAGCGCCGCGCGGAGGGCGAGCCGACCGCCTACCTCACCGGCGTGAAGGAGTTCTACGGGCGCGCGTTCCGCGCCGACACGCGCGCCCTCATCCCGCGCCCCGAGACCGAGCTCGTCGTGGAGGCGGCGCTCGCGGCGCTGCCCGAGCGCGGCACGGCGCTCGACCTGTGCACCGGGTCGGGCTGCATCGGCGTGACGCTCGCGCTCGAGCGTCCGGGCGCCCGCGTGCTCGTCGCGGACCTCTCCCCGGATGCCCTCGCGCTGGCCCGGGAGAACGCGGAGCGGCTCGGCGCGAAGGTGGAGCTGCACCAGGGGGACCTCTTCGCGCCCATCCCCGCGGACCTCCGCTTCGACCTCGTCGTCGCGAACCCGCCCTACGTCCCGGCGCCGGAGGTGCCGGGCCTCGCGCGCGAGCTGCAGCGGGAGCCGGCCCTCGCGCTCGACGGCGGTGAGGCGGGGCTCGCCGTGACGCGCCGGCTCGTGGCCGAGGCGCCTGCCAGGCTCCGCCCCGGCGGGACGCTCGTCGTCGAGATGCACGAGAGCCACCTCGAGGTGCTCCCCGCGCTCTGCCTCGCAGCGGGCTTCGCCTCGGCCGAGGCGCGACGCGACCTCGGCGGACTGCCGCGGTACGTCGTGGCGCGAGCGAAGGCATAGCGAAGCAAGAAGGGTAGGAAGGGCGCGCGGAAGCGACTAGACTCCGCGCCCTCTCGGAAGAAGGGCGGATGGACAAGATCGTCATAGAAGGCGGCGTGCCGCTGCGCGGCGAGGTGCAGGTCTCGGGCGCCAAGAACGCCGCGCTGCCGGCCATCGCCGCGTCGCTCCTGGCGGAGGGCGACCACGCCGTCTCGAACGTGCCCGACCTGGCCGACGTCCGCACCATGGGGCGGCTGCTCGCGCACATGGGCTGCGAGGTCGGCCGCGGCGATCGCCACGAGATCGGCGTGCGCGTGCCGCGCTCCGTGAACCCGGAGGCGCCGTACGAGCTCGTGAAGACGATGCGGGCGAGCGTGCTCGTCCTCGGTCCGCTCGTGGCGCGCTGGGGGCGCGCGCGCGTGTCGCTCCCCGGCGGCTGCGCCATCGGCGCGCGGCCCATCGACCAGCACCTCAAGGCGCTCGCCGCGCTCGGCGCCGACATCGTGCTCGAGCACGGCTACGTCGAGGCGCGCGCGCCCTCCGGGCGGCTCCGCGGCACGACCTTCGTCTTCGACCTGCCGACCGTCACCGGCACCGAGAACGTCATGATGGCGGCGGCGCTGGCGGAAGGGCGCACCGTCCTCGGGAACTGCGCGCGTGAGCCGGAGATCGGCGACCTCGCCCGGGCGCTGCGCGGGATGGGCGCCCGCATCGAGGGCGACGGCACGCCCGAGATCCGCATCGACGGCGTCGCCCACCTGCGCCCGATCCGCCACGCCGTCATCCCCGATCGCATCGAGGCGGGCACGCTCCTCGTCGCGGGCGCGCTCCCGGGCGGCGACGTGCTCGTGCGCGGGTGCGTCCCGGACCAGCTGGAGGCCCTGATCGAGAAGCTGCGCGCGTCGGGCGCCACGGTGACCGCGGTCGAGGGCGGCGTGCACGTCGCCGGCGACGGCCGCCCGCGGCCGGCCGACTTCCGGACGGCGCCGTTCCCGGGGTTTCCCACCGACATGCAGGCGCAGCTCATGGTGCTCCTGGCGGTGGCGAACGGCTCGTCCGTCGTGACCGAGACGGTGTTCGAGAACCGCTTCATGCACGTGCAGGAGCTGACGCGACTCGGCGCGGACATCACCATCGACGGGAAGACCGCCCTCGTGAAGGGCGTCGCGCAGCTCTCGGGCGCCCCGGTCATGGCGAGCGACCTGCGCGCGTCGGCGGCGCTCGTCCTGGCGGGCCTCGTCGCGAGCGGCACGACCGAGGTCCTGCGCGCGTACCACCTCGACCGCGGCTACGAGCGGCTCGAGGAGAAGCTCGCGCCGCTCGGCGCGCGCATCCGGAGGGTGAAGGCGTGAGGGCGCGGCCGAAGAAGCCCCTGGAGACGATCACCGTCGCGGTGCCGAAGGGCCGCCTCCTCGAGGAGTCGTCGGCGCTGTTCGAGCGGGCGCTCGGCGTCTCGCCGCACGCCCTCCTGCAGGGCACGCGCAAGCTCGCCGCCGATGCGCCGGAGCAGGGCCTCCGCTTCATCTCCATCCGCGCCGCCGACGTGGCGAGCTACGTGGAGCACGGCGCCGCCGACGTGGGCATCGCCGGGCTCGACGTGCTCCGCGAGGAGCCGCGCGACCTGTACGAGCCCCTCGACCTCGGGATCGGGCGCTGCAGCATCATCGTGGCCCGGCCGAAGGGCGCGGCGCCGCTCCCGAAGGGCGTCGCCCCGCGCGTCGCGACGAAGTACGTGGCGCTCGCCGCGGAGCACTTCGCGAGGAAATCGCTGCCGGCCGAGATCATCGAGCTGCACGGCTCCATCGAGGTGGCGCCCTCGCTCGGCCTCGCCGACGCCATCGTGGACATCACCGAGACGGGCGAGACGCTGCGCGCGAACGGCCTCGTGGTCGAGGAGACCGTCCTCGAGGTCTCGGCGCGCCTCATCGTCAACCGGGTCGCCCTCAAGCTGCACGCCGAGCGGCTCCGGCGCCTGATCGCCGCCCTGCGGGCCGCCGCCGCCGAGGAGCCCGGCCGAACTGGTTGATCATCGGGCGATGTTCCGCCTATCCTGAAATTCGCACACCGGCTCACACCCCAACAGTTGTCTGGCTTGTCAGGTCCGAAGGAGACCGTCCTCCCCATGGATTGCCCGCGGTGCAGCGTCGAGATGACCGAGATCGCGACCGGCGAGACCACCCTCCAGCGCTGCTCGCAGTGCGGAGGTCTCTGGATCGACAGCGCCGATCTGAACCGGGTCCTCCTGCACGCGAACCTGCCATCGCTCTCGGCGGTGGGCGGCTACGTGAACCCCGACGAGATCGCGGGGATGTGCCCGGCGTGCAACGTCGACCTGGTGGCGGTCGAGGGGGGTGAGAAGCGCTCCCTCCACTACGACACCTGCGAGTCGTGCGGCGGGATCTGGCTCGAGGGTCCGGACCAGGACGACGTGGCGGAGACGATCGACTGGAAGACGGCCGAGAAGGAGATCGTCGGCTTCTACCGGTCCTTCCGGAAGAAGTGACGGCTCGCCCGCTCCGGGCTCACCAGCTCCGCTCACCAGCTCCGATCGTCGCGCCAGGGGTGCGCGGTGTTCGAGTAGCCCCGGATCTCCCAGTAGCCGCGCCGATCGTGGGTGAGGAGCTCGAGCCGGCTCACCCACTTCGCGCCCTTCCACGCCCAGAGCTGCGGGACGACGACGCGCACCGGGCCACCGTGCTCGGCCGTGAGCGGCGCGCCCTCGACGGTGTGCACGAGGAGCACGTCGGGCTTGAGCGCCTCCTCGAGCGGAAGGTTCGTCGAGTAGCCGTCGCTGCCGTGGGTCATGACGTGCGTCGCCTGTGGGAGCGGCCGGGCCAGCGCCACGACGGTCTCGAGGCGGACGCCGCGGAACGCGACGTCGAGGATGGACCAGCCCGTGACGCAGTGGAAGTCCGCCTCCTCGTCGGCTTGCGGGAGCCTCAGGAGCTCCGCGTACCCGAGCTCGAGCGGCGCCTCGACGGCACCGTCCACGACGAGGCGCCACCGCTCGGGCGCGATCCCCGGCGTCTGGCCGAGGTCGAGCACGGGCCACTCGCGCTTCTCGAAGACGTTCTGCCCAGGCGGCTCCTTCGGCATGCCGTGCCGGTTCGGGGGGCCCTCGCCCTGCGGCGACGCGTCGGCGAGGCTCGGCGTCGCCCGTAGCCGGTCGCCGAAGCGCTTGCGCAGCGCGCGCCGTGCCTCCTCCAACCCGGCGAGGCGCGCCTCGAGATCGTCGGCACGGTCGGCCACGCCTCGGTTCTAACGCGCCGCCGCCGCGGCGCCCGCCGCCTCGCCACTCCCCACGCGCGCCTTGACTCGAAGGGCCGTTCGCGGCAGAAAACGAGCGACAGGTTTCGCGGGAATAGCTCAGTTGGTAGAGCATCAGCTTCCCAAGCTGAGGGTCGCGGGTTCGAATCCCGTTTCCCGCTCCAAGTAAATCAAGGGGTTCCGTCGCGAGGCGGGACCTCTTGGCGTCTCTGGGCAACCGTCTGGGCAACCTTTTTTCGCGATCAGGTTCGTTCGCGACCGGCTGAGCGGAGTTCTCGGCTGCAGCGCTAACGTTCACGGTCGGTGTGCTCGGCGCCGGCGGCGCCACGCCGATCGAGACTACGTTCCACGCGCGCGCCAGGCGCTCGGGCAGTATGTGCTGATAGAGCCGCGTCACGCTCTCCTCGCTGTGGCCGAGGACCTGCGCGAGGAGCCCGACGTCCGGCTGCCCGACGAGGAAGTGAGACGCGAAGGTGTGGCGCAGCGTGTGAGGCCCGCCCCGAAGTCCGGCGCGCTTCCGCGCCCGGTCGAACTGCAGCTTCGTCCAGCAAGCCCAGCGCTCGCCGGTGCTGCAGGGGAACACCCACTTGTCCGACCGACGCGGCCCCGTGAGGTACGGCCAGAGCGCATCGGAGATCGGGTGGAGACGCTCCTGCGCACGCTCATCGAGCACTTCGCTGCCTTCGGCGGGATCCCGCTCAGCTTGCCACCTGGGGCGTGGAGGTGAACACCACCCATCGACGGTCCGATCCCGTACCTCTTCCTCGACGCCACGTTCCTCGACGCCCGATGGGCGCGGACAGTGGAGAACATCTCGGCGCTGGTGGCCTACGGCATCGGCCTCGATGGCCACCGCCAGCTCCTCGCTGTGACCATTGGCGCCGAGGAGTCCGAGG
>DASWDS010000109.1:0-12134 GCA_036395165.1 Anaeromyxobacteraceae bacterium
CCGTCCTCGCCCTCGCCCTCGTCCCCGACCTCGCCATGGGGACGGACCGACGGAGAGGGAAGCTAGATGGCTCACGACGTCCTCGGCTATCTCTCCCTCCACCTCCACGCCCACCTCCCCTTCGTACGTCACCCGGAGTACGAGGACTTTCTGGAGGAGGACTGGCTCTACGAGGGGATCAGCGAGACGTACCTGCCGCTCCTGCGCGTCTTCGACCGCGCGACGGACGAGGGCATCCCCTTCCGCATCTCGCTCACGATGTCGCCGCCGCTCGTCGCGATGCTCCGGGACGAGCTGCTCATGAGCCGTTACGCGCAGCGGATGGAGAAGCTGTGCGAGCTCGCGGACAAGGAGGTCCACCGCACGCGCGGCGACCCCACGTTCCACCCGCTCGCGCTCCACTACCAGCGCGAGTTCCGCGAGCTCTCCGCGCTCTTCAACGACCGTTACCGGCGCGACCTCGTCTCGGCCTTCAAGCGCCTCGAGGACGCGGGCCGGCTCGAGCTCCTCACGTGCGGCGCGACGCACGGCTTCCTCCCGCTCATGCAGATGCACCCGGAGGCCGTCCGGGCCCAGATCGCCGTCGCCGCGGCGCACCACCGCCGCCACTTCGGCCGCGATCCGGCCGGCATCTGGCTCCCGGAGTGCGGCTACTTCCCGGGGCTGGATCGTCACCTGGCCGAGCAGAACATCCGCTTCTTCTTCGTCGACACCCACGGCGTGACCGACGCCACCCCGCGGCCGCGCTACGGCGTGTACGCGCCCATCTACACGCCCACCGGCCCGGCCGCGTTCGCGCGCGATCCCGAGTCCTCCATGCAGGTGTGGAGCGCCGAGTCGGGCTACCCCGGCGATCCCGACTACCGCGAGTTCTACCGCGACATCGGGTGGGACCTCGACTTCGACTACGTCAAGGAGTACGTGCAGCCGACGGGGCAGCGGAAGAACGTCGGCATCAAGTACTACCGGATCACCGGCAAGACGGCGCACAAGCAGCCCTACGACCCGGAGCGCGCGCGTGAGCGCGCTGCCTCGCACGCGGGCAACTTCATGTTCAACCGCGAGCGGCAGATCGAGCACCTGTCGTCGCGGATGGGCGGAACCCGGCCCATCGTCGTCTCGCCCTATGACGCCGAGCTTTACGGGCACTGGTGGCACGAGGGCCCGATGTTCCTCGACTTCCTCATCCGGAAGGTCGCCTTCGATCAGCGCATCTTCCGGCTCGCCACGCCCGGGGAGTACCTGCGCGAGAACCCCGAACAGCAAGTCTCGACCCCTCCGCTCTGCTCGTGGGGCGCCGGCGGCTACGCTGGCGTGTGGCTCGACGGCTCGAACGACTGGATCTACCGCCACCTGCACAAGGCCGCGGAGCGGATGATCGCGCTCGCGCGCGACATGCCGGAGGCGGAGGGCCTGACGCGCCGCGCGCTCAACCAGGCTGCCCGCGAGCTGCTCCTCGCGCAGTCCTCCGACTGGGCCTTCATCATGAAGACCGGCACCATGGTCGAGTACGCCATCCGGCGCACGAAGGAGCACCTGCTCCGCTTCACGCGCCTGCACGACCAGCTGCGGTCGGGCCAGCTCGACGAGAGCTGGCTCGGGTACGTCGAGGGGAAGGACAACATCTTCCCGGAGATCGACTGGCGCGTTTACCGGCCGGCGTGAACGGAGCGTTCCGAGCCACCTCGACTCGACCGCGACCCCAGGTCGTCGCGCCCCGCCGGCCGCGCCGCGCCGCGACCCCGACCCCGACCTCGACCACCTCGGGATGGCGCTCGGCGCTCGACACCATCGTTGACCCCCTCCCGTCCCGCGATTACCCTCCGCTTCCGTTTTCCTCTCACGGATCACCGGGGTAGAGGCCTCCAAGACATGTCCGAGGAGCTGGGTTCCACCGAGCGCGAGATCATCGCGCAGCGCATCCGCAAGGCCGAGGAGCTGAAGAAGCTCGGCGTGAACCCCTTCGGCAACGGCCATGCGCCGAGGCACGTCGCGCGCGACCTCGCGGCCCGGTACGCCGACGTGCCCATGGAGGAGATCGCGAAGGACCCGGGCAGCTGGTCCATCGCGGGCCGCGTCCTCGCCATCCGCCCGTTCGGGAAGATGGCGTTCCTCGCGGTCCGCGACCGGTCAGGCGACCTCCAGGTGTGGGTCAAGAAGGACAAGGTCGAGGCGCAGGGGTTCGAGCTCCTGAAGCTCCTCGACGTCGGCGACATCGTCGCGGCCGAGGGCCCGGCCACCCGCACCAAGACGGGCGAGCTGACGCTCGAGGCGGCGCGCTTCACCATCCTCACGAAGTCGATCCGGCCGCTGCCGGAGAAGTGGCACGGGCTCACGGACGTCGAGGAGCGGTACCGGCGGCGCTACGTGGACCTCATCGCCACGCCCGGCGTGCAGGACACCTTCCGCAAGCGCGCGAAGATCGTCTCCACCCTCCGCCGCTTCCTCGACGAGCGCGGCTACCTCGAGGTCGAGACCCCCACGCTGCACAAGCCCGAAGAGGCCGGAGGCGCCGCCGCGCGCCCGTTCGAGACGCACCACAACGCGCTCGACCTCGACCTGAAGCTCCGCATCGCGACCGAGCTCCACCTGAAGCGGCTCGTCGTCGGCGGGCTGGAGCGCGTCTACGAGATCGGCCGCATCTGGCGCAACGAGGGGATCGACCGGCGCCACAACCCCGAGTTCACCTCGATCGAGTTCTACGAGGCCTATGCGACGCACGAAGATCTGATGACGCTCACGGAGGAGCTCTTCCACCGGCTCGCAGTGGAGGTGACGGGCTCTCCGGTGATCACCTTTCAGGGGCAGCGGATCGACCTCACGCCGCCGTACCGGCGCGTCTCGATGCTCGAGGAGGGCGCCCGCGCGCTCGGCCTCCCGGTCGAGGACGCCCTCGCGGGCAAGGGCCTCGCCGAGGCCGTCGCCCGGGCCGCCTCGCGCGAGAACGACTCCGAGGACGCCTGGAAGCTCGAGCAGGCGGCGCGCCGATCGCCGGGCGAGGCGATCGCGATGGCGTTCGAGGTCTTCGCCGAGCACGACCTCCCCAAGGACCGGCCCTCCTTCGTGGTGGACTTCCCGCTCGAGACGAGCCCGCTCTCGCGCCGCCGCGACGCGGACCCGCGCCTGGTGGACCGCTTCGAGCTCTTCGTGGCCGGCATGGAGGTCGCGAACGCGTTCAGCGAGCTCAACGACCCCGGCGATCAGCGCGCCCGGTTCGAGGCGCAGATGCGGAACAAGGCGGCCGGCGACGAGGAGGCGATGCCGTTCGACGAGGACTTCGTCCGCGCCCTCGAGCATGGGATGCCCCCCACCGCCGGGGAGGGGATCGGCATCGACCGCGTGACCATGCTCCTCACCGACTCGCCCTCGATCCGGGACGTCATCCTCTTCCCGCTCCTCAAGACGAGAGAGTGAAATTTCCGACCGGACCGCTCGTGAACGAGAACGAGAACGTGATCGCCTCGACGAATCCCGTCACGCATCCGCCCGGGGAGCCCGCCCCGGAGCCCGGGCGCCCCGCGCGGCACGCGCCCGGCGTCTTCTCGCTCCCGACCTTCGCCTTCACCGCCGCCGGGGTGCTGGGCGCGCCCCTCCTGGCCGGCTTCGGGCAGGTCGTCCTCGCCGACCGCCTCGGCCTCGCGACGGGGCTCGCCACCGGCCTCGCGGTGCTGGCGGGGGCGCTGTTCGCGGTGGCGGCGGGCCTGCTCGGCGCGGCCGCCGGGCGCCGCGTCGGCTTCTACGAGATCGCGTGCGCCGTGCTCGTGCTCATGGCGGTGCTCTTCGGCCCCGTGCTGTGGGCGCTCCCGAAGCTCCGCTCGACGGGGCTTGCGCTGTCGGCGTGGGAGGCGCAGGGCGCGCTCGTGGTCGTGCTCGGCCTGCTCTTCACCGCCGTCGGCGCCGGCACCTTCGCCTTCATCGGCGCGTCGATCGGCTACCTGCTCCTCGGGTCCGGGCGCTTCGACCCGTCGCTCTCGTACGAGCTCTTCGTCGCGAAGAGCCACCTCCGCCTCGCGCCGCGGACGCTGCTCGCGCTCTTCCTCCTCGTCGTGACCGGCATCGTCCCCGGGCTGCTGGTGGCGATGATCTGGTCGTACGTCCGCGACCAGCGCGAGCGGCGCGCCGTGCTGCACGGCGAGCTCGCGCTGCGGGCGCGGATGCCGGCGACGCTGCTCATGACGCTCATCTCGATCGGCGGCGTGGCGATCGGCGTGTGGGCGCTCACCGTCGTGCTCTCGGTGATGAGCGGCTTCGAGGGAGACCTCAAGGCCAAGATCCTGGGCACCCGCTCGCACGGGATGGTGATGAAGTACGGGCAGAATGACTTCCCGGAGTGGCGGCAGGTCCGCCAGCAGGTCCTCGCCACCCCCGGCGTCGTGGGCGCGACGCCCTTCATCTACAACGAGGTGATGCTGTCGGCGGACCAGAACCTGAGCGGCACGCTCCTCGAGGCGATCGACCCCCGGACGGTCGGGACGGTCATCGACCTGCCGCGGGCGATCCTCCCGAACGAGGGCAAGCTCGAGTACCTGGAGCACCCCGAGCGCATCCCGGCCCCCTCCGAGATCCGCCGCGGCGCCGACGCGCTCTTCGACGACGCGCCCGCCAAGGACAAGAAGCTCGGCCTCGAGCCGGCGGCGCCTCCGCCCGCGCCGGTGCCGCCGCCGCCGCCGGGCCCGAGGAAGGTGCTGCCCGGCATCATCATCGGGCGCGAGATGGCCCGGCAGCTCCGCGTCTTCGTGGGCGACACGGTGAACGTCATCTCGCCGCTGGGCGACCTCGGCCCGACCGGCCCCCAGCCCAAGACGCGCCCCTTCCGCGTGGCCGCCGTCTTCTACACGGGGATGTACGAGTACGACTCGAAGTTCGCCTACATCGAGCTCTCGGAGGCGCAGCGCTTCTTCGGCCTGGGCGACTCCGTCACCGGGCTCGAGATCAAGGTGCGGAACGTGGACGAGGCGCGCACGATCCTGCACAACCGCGTCCTGCCGGCGCTGGAGGGTTTCCCCTACCGCGTCCGCGACTGGGGCGAGCTCAACCGCAACCTCTTCTCCGCGCTCATGATGGAGAAGGTGGTGATGGCGGTCATCCTCGGCTTCATCGTGCTCGTGGCGAGCTTCATCATCGTCGCGACGCTCATCATGCAGGTGCTCGACAAGCGGCGCGAGATCGCGGTCCTGAAGTCGATGGGCGCGGGTCAGCCGAGCGTGATGAAGATCTTCGTCGCCGAGGGGATCGTCATCGGCGCCGTCGGGACCGTGTTCGGCCTCATCCTCGGCTTCGGGACCTGTCTCCTCATCGACAAGGTCGGCATCCCGCTCGATCCCGAGGTGTACTACATCTCCAACCTGCCGGTCCGGATGAACCCGACCGAGTTCGTGCTCGTGGCGCTGCTCGCGATGGCGCTGTCCTACCTCGCGACGATCTACCCCGCCTCCAAGGCGTCGCGGCTCGAGCCGGTCGAAGGGCTGAGGAGCGAGTGATGCCCTCCCCCTTGCTGTCCGTCCGCGGGCTCGTGAAGACGTACGTGATGCCGCCCGAGAAGCCGGGCGCCGCGCCGCGGAAGGTGGAGGTGCTGCGCGGCCTCGACCTCGACATCGCGGGCGGCGAGATCGTGGCGCTCACCGGGCCGTCGGGTTCGGGGAAGAGCACCTTCCTCAACGTCATCGGCGCGCTCGACGTGCCCACCGCGGGCGAGGTGCGCTTCCAGGGCGAGGACGTCTTCGCGCGCGATCAGGCCGGGCTCGCGGCGTTCCGGAACGAGACCGTGGGCTTCATCTTCCAGAGCCACCACCTCTTGCCCGAGTTCACCGCGCTCGAGAACGTCATGATGCCCGCGCTCATCCGGCGCGCGCCGCGCGCCGAGGCGCGGCGGGCCGGCCTGGAGATCCTGGGCATGGTCGGTCTCGCAGAGCGCGTCGAGCACAAGCCGGGCGAGCTCTCCGGCGGCGAGCAGCAGCGGGTCGCGCTGGCGCGGGCGCTCTGCATGAAGCCGCGCCTCCTCCTCGCCGACGAGCCGACCGGAAACCTCGACCCGTCCACCGCCGAGGGGATCCACCGCCTCCTCCAGGAGCTGAATGCGACCCTGGGCATCACGATGGTCATCGTGACCCACAACGAGCGGTTGGCCGGGACGCTCCCGCGGCGCCTCCGCCTCGGCGCCGGGCAGCTCGTGTAGGTGCGGCGCCGGGCCGCGGCGCGGCCCGGTTCTCCTTGAAGCAAGTCGCCCCTCTGCAATACATTGCGCCCCCTCGTGACGCGGCTTCCCTCTTTCGCGCTGGCGCTCGCTCTCGTCCTCGCGGCGCCGGCCCTGGCGGCCGAGGCGCCCACCGTGCAGGGCATCGTCGTGGAGGGCAACCGGCGCGTGGAGATCGACGCCGTCAAGGCGGCCATCTCGACGAAGCCGGGCCAGCCGCTCGAGCCGCGCAAGATCGACGACGACATCAAGTCCGTGATGAAGCTCGGCTTCTTCTCCGACGTCGTGGTCGAGGAGCGCGGCGCCCCCGAGACGCCCACCCTCGTCTTCCACGTGGTGGAGCGGCCCGCCGTCCGCGACACGAAGATCGTCGGGAACGCGGAGCTCTCCGCGGACGACCTGAAGGACACCATCGACGTCAAGCAGTACGCCATCCTCGACCTCAACCTGGTCAAGCGGAGCGTCAAGAAGATCCAGGAGAAGTACGTCGAGAAGGGCTACTACCTGGCCGAGGTGAGCTACCGGCTGGACGACCAGCCCGACAACCAGGTCACGGTCGTATTCGAGGTGAACGAGCACGCCAAGGTCGAGGTGAAGGAGATCCAGATCCTCGGCAACGAGCACGTCGCCAAGGACGAGCTCACCGACGTCATGCAGACGAAGGAGGGGGGCTACCTCTCCTTCCTCACGAGCTCGGGCACCTACCGCGAGGAGGTGTTCCAGCGCGACCTGCAGGCCGTGCAGTTCGTCTACGGCGACAAGGGCTACATCTACGCGAAGGTGGCGAAGCCTTCGGTCGCGCTCAGCGCCGACAAGCGCTTCCTCTACATCACGCTCCGCATCGAGGAGGGGGAGCAGTACCGGGTCGGGCGGATCGACTTCTCCGGCGAGCTCCTCCACGACAGGTCGGAGCTGCAGCGCCTCGTGCAGGTGCGCCCCGGCGAGCTCTTCGCGCGCTCCCGCATCGGCAAGGACCTCTTCGCCATCGCCGACCTCTACCGGGACGACGGCTACGCGTACGCGAACGTCAATCCCGATACGAAGGTGGACGCGAAGACGCGGATCATCGACCTCACCTACGACGTCCAGCCGGGCCGCAAGACCTACTTCGAGCGGATCGAGATCACCGGCAACTCGAAGACGCGCGACAAGGTCATCCGGCGCGAGCTGCGCATCTACGAGGGCGAGCTCTTCAGCGCGGCCGGCGTCGCGACCTCGAAGACGCGCGTGAACGCGCTCGGCTACTTCGAGACGGTGGCCATCACCACCGAGAAGGGCAGCGCCGACGACAAGCTCGTCGCGCGCGTCGCGGTGAAGGAGCGCTCGACCGGCACGTTCCAGGTGGGCGCCGGCTTCTCCTCCTACGAGAACTTCATCCTCACCGGGCAGATCTCCCAGAACAACTTCTTCGGGTGGGGGCAGACGCTCTCGCTGCAGGTCCAGTGGTCGTCGATCCGGCAGCTCGGCCAGATCCAGTTCGTCGAGCCCTATTTCTTCGACTCGAAGTGGACCTTCGCCTTCGACCTCTACGCCACCGAGGGCTTCTACTCGACCTTCGTGCGCAAGGCGCTCGGCGGCTCGATGACGTGGGGCTACGAGCTGAACGGCCTCGGGCAGTGGTTCTCGTGGGCGAAGCGCCTCGAGGACATGCGGCTCTTCGCCACCTACACGAACGAGTACGTGACGGTGTCGCCCACCGCGCTCGACATCCTGCTCGCGAACCGGTTCCGCTCCGGCACGACCAGCGCCGTCCGCTTCTCGCTCCAGTGGGACAAGCGCGACAACCGGCTCTTCCCGACCAACGGGTTCTTCCACGCCCTCTCGGCCGAGTTCGCGCCGCCCCTCCTCGCGCCGGACTTCCTCTTCGGCCCGCAGGTGAATCTCTTCACCCGGTACACGCTCGACTCGCGCTTCTACCGGCCCGTCTTCTGGGGCTTCGTCGCGCGCGCCAAGCTGGCGGCGGGCTACATCCGGAACTGGGACGACCAGCACCCGATCCCCATCTCGGAGCTCTACTACCTGGGCGGCATCAACTCCGTCCGCGGCTATCGGCTCCTCTCCATCGCCCCCACCCTGGCGGCGGGGGCGGAGCCGCGCCCCGACTCGCCGACGTTCGACTTCACCAACGGCGGCAACAAGCAGGTGACGCTCAACCTGGAGCTCGAGTTCCCGGTCTTCGAGAAGGTGGGCATCCGAGGGGTCGTCTTCTACGACCTCGGGAACACCTTCAAGGCCGGCGCATTCTCCGATCCGGCGGTGTCGCTCTCGCTCTACAAGTCGGTCGGGTTCGGGTTCCGCTGGTTCAGCCCGATCGGCCCGCTGCGGTTCGAGTGGGGGATCCCGCTCAATCGCCGCCGCGACCGCCTCTCCGGCGCCTACGTCGACCAGGCCGTCGACTTCCAGTTCACGATCGGCAATTTCTTCTAGCCTCACGCATCATCGAAGAGAGGACACGTCATGCGCCCCACCCGCCTCCTCGCAACGGCCGCGCTCGCGGCCCTCGGCCTCGCGGCCGCCCCGGCCCCAGCTCGGGCCGAGCAGAAGATCGCCTACGTCGACCTGCAGCGCGCGCTGAACGAGATCGACGAGGGCAAGACCGCCAAGGCCTCGCTCAAGCGCGAGTTCGACCAGAAGCAGAAGCTCCTCGACGAGAAGAAGAGCGAGTTCGACCGGCTGCGGCAGGACCTCGAGAAGCAGTCGGTCGTCATGAGCGACGAGGCGCGGAAGGAGAAGCAGTCCGACCTCGAGCGCAAGGGCATGGAGCTGCAGGGCTTCTTCGTCCAGCTCCAGAAGGAGCTCTCGGAGCGGGAGCGCGAGGCGACCCGGGGCATCTTCGACAAGATGCACGCCATCGTGCGCGAGATCGCCGACGCCGAGGGCGTCGCGATGGTGGTCCAGGCGGAGGCGCTCGTCTATGGCGCGCCGTCGCTCGACCTCACGAACGAGCTCGTCCGGAAGTACAACGCGCGCCACAAGGGCGGCGCCCCCGCCGTGTCGAAGAAGGGCGACAGCGGCGCCGACAAGAAGACGGCCCCGAAGAAGGACGCCGCCAAGTGATCTTCACGCTGGCGGAGCTCGGCTCCCGCGTCGGCGGCGAGATCGCCGGAGACGGGGCGACCGAGATCGCGCGGGTCGCGCCGCTCGAGGACGCCGGCCCCGGGGACATCTCCTTCTTCTCGAACAAGAAGTACCGGCAGGCGTTCGAGGCCTCGCGGGCGGGCGCGTTCGTGGTCGAGCCCGAGCAGGAGGTCCCCGCCGGCCGCGCCGCGCTGAGGGTGAAGAACGCCTACCTCGCCTTCGCCAAGATCTCGACCCTGTTCCATCCTCCCGTGCAGGCGATGCCCGCCGTGGCGGAGCAGGCCTACGTGCACCCGAGCGCTCGCGTCGACCCGAGCGCCGAGGTGATGCCCTTCGCGTTCGTCGGGCCGGGCGCGAGGGTGGGGGCCCGCTGCGTCCTCTTCCCCGGCGTCTACGTCGGGCCGGGGGCGCGCCTCGGCGAGGACTGCGTGCTGTGGCCGAACGCGGTCGTGCGCGACCGCTGCGTGCTCGGCGACCGCGTCGTGCTCGAGCCGGGCTGCGTGGTCGGGTCGGACGGGTTCGGCTTCGCCTTCGACCCCGCGGGGGAGGGGGGCTCGGGACCGCGCCACTACAAGGTCCCGCAGATCGGGATCGTGGTCGTCGAGGACGACGTCGAGCTGGGCGCGAACACCTGCGTGGACCGCGCGACCCTCGGCAAGACGGTCGTCGGGCGAGGCGCCAAGATCGACAATCTCGTCCAGCTGGCGCACAACGTCCAGGTGGGCCCGCTCTCGATCCTGGTCTCGCAGGTCGGCATCGCCGGCTCGACCAAGCTCGGCGCGGGCGTCATCGCGGCCGGCCAGGTCGGCATCGTCGGCCACGTGAACATCGGCGACGGCGCGCAGCTCGCCGCCCAGGCCGGCATCATGAACGACGTCGAGGCGGGCGCGACGGTGCTCGGCAGCCCGTCGCGAGACAAGGCCGAGTACCTGCGCGTGCAGGCGGCTCTGACGAGGCTCCCGGAGCTCCTGAAGCGCGTTCGCGAGCTCGAGAAGCACATCGAGAAGCTGGAGGGAAAGCCGTGAGCACACCCGAGCAGGTCGTCCTGACGGTGCAGCAGATCGAGAAGCTCCTGCCGCACCGCCACCCTTTCCTGCTCGTCGACCGCGTCATCGCGCTCGAGGCGGGCAAGCGCATCGTGGGGGTGAAGTGCGTCTCCGGGAACGAGCCGTTCTTCCCGGGCCACTTCCCCGCCTTCAAGGTCATGCCGGGCGTGCTCATCCTGGAGGCGCTCGCGCAGTGCTCGGCCCTCATGACCCTCACGACGATGCCTGAGGAGCTGCGGGCCGGGAAGGTCATCTTCTTCATGGCCATCGACGGCGCCCGCTTCCGCAAGCCGGTCGTGCCGGGAGACCGCCTCGAGCTGCACTGCGAGATGCTGAAGGCGAAGGGCACCCTCATCAAGGCGAGGGGCGAGGCGAAGGTGGACGGGCAGGTCGTCGCCGAGGGCGAGTTCATGGCGATGCTGGCGGACGCCGCGCGTTAGCGACGAGGCTCGAGGCACGCCATGGCCATCCATCCCACCGCCATCGTCGCGCGCGGCGCCGAGATCGACCCGAGCTGCGAGATCGGCCCGTACGCCGTCATCGGATCGCAGGTGAAGCTCGGGCGCGGGAACGTCGTCGGCGCGCACTCGGTCCTCGACGGCGACACGACCCTCGGCGAGGCGAACCGCGTCTTCCCGCACGCGTGCCTCGGCCAGATCCCGCAAGACCTCAAGTTCCACGGCGAGAAGACGAAGCTCGTCATCGGGAGCCGCAACCAGTTCCGCGAGTTCGTCACCGCGCACCTCGGCACCGAGGGCGGCGGCGGCGTGACGCGCATCGGGAACGGCTGCTTGTTCATGGCGAACAGCCACGTCGCGCACGACTGCGTCGTGGGCGACGGCTCGATCCTCGCGAACTCGGTGGCGCTCGGCGGGCACGTCACGCTCGAGGACCACGTCATCCTCGGCGGGCTCTCCGGCGTCCACCAGTTCACGCGCGTCGGGCGGTTCGTCTTCGCCGCCGGCGGATCCCTCATCGTGCAGGACGTGGCCCCCTACTGCATGGTGCAAGGCGACCGCGCGCAGGTGGCCGGCCTCAACATGACCGGCCTCGCGCGGAACGGCTTCACCGAGGACCAGCTCGCCCGCGTGAAGGACGCCTACAAGGTCCTCTTCCGCCAGAAGCTCGGCCTCAAGGAGGCCTGCGACCAGCTCCGGGCGCAGTACGGCGGGCAACCCGAGATCGACCACCTCGTCGCCTTCCTGGCCGCCGTCGGGGAGCGCGGCCTCGTCCGGTAGGGATGTCCACCATCGGCCTCATCGCGGGCGGCGGCCGCTTCCCCGTGCTGTTCGCGGAGAGCGCGCGCCGCGCCGGCGACGAGGTGGTGGCCACCGCGTTCGTGAACCAGACCTCGCCCGAGCTCGAGCGGGAGGTGCGCTCGCTCACCTGGGTGAAGCTCGGCGAGTTCAACAAGATCGCGGCGGCGCTGAAGGCGGGCGGCGCTGCCGGCGTCGTCATGCTGGGCGGCGTGACGAAGGCGCGCTTCTTCCGCGACGCGTGGGTCGACGCGGCCGGCCTCAAGATCCTCGCCCAGGTCGCGGTCCGGAGCGACGACAACCTGCTCCGCGCTGTCGCGCGCTGGCTCGAGGAGCAGGGCCTGCCGGTGGTCGACCCCACGCCCTTCCTCGCGGACCGCCTCGCGCCCGAGGGAGTGCTCGGCAAGCACGCGCCCAGCGAGGCCGAGTGGGAGGACGCGCGCTACGGGCTCGAGCTGGCGCGCGGCATCGGCCGGCTCGACCTCGGCCAGACGGTCGTGGTGAAGGACCGCGTCGGCGTGGCGGTGGAGGCGCTCGAGGGCACCGACGCGTGCATCCGCC
>DASWDS010000110.1:0-2257 GCA_036395165.1 Anaeromyxobacteraceae bacterium
GGCCTTGATGAGCCGACTCGCTCACTTCGGCTCGTCGCGCTGCGAGGCGCGGAGCAGCTCGGAGGCGACGACCGGGCCGAGGCTCTCCGCCATGAGCCGCTCCGCCACCTGCTCGAACGCGCGGCGCTCGTCTTCGTCCCGCCAGACGAAGCGGATGCCCATCCCGGCGCCCTCGCCGCGCACCTCGGCGTGGACCACCTCGCCCGTGATCTCGAATGCGTCGCCGCACGACGGGACGCCGAGCTTGAAGAGGAAGCGCGTGCCGACCGGCAGCGGCTTCTTCGTCTTGATGAAGGTGCCGCCCTTCGAGATGTTCTTCGTGTAGTCGGCGAAGAAGCTGTTCAGCTTCTTGTAGTCGACCTTGAGCTCGATGGGCGCGCGCGCGTGCTCGCGGTGTTCCGTCATCGCCCGGCATGTTATCGCAGATGCGCTCCATGAACGAGCCGAGCGCCCTCGCGGCCGTCCGCGCCCTCCTCCGCTCCCGCCTGGCGGCCGCGGCGGCGATCGCGCTCGTCGCGCTGGCCCTCGCCGCCGGCGCGCTGCCGCTCGTCGATCTGCCGGGGTACGAGCTCGGGCTCGCGGTCGCGCTCGTCTCGGCGCTCGTGCTCGCCCCCAGCCTCGGCATCGCCGCTGCGCGGCGGGAGCTCGCCGCCGGCGCGCGCGTCCCCTCCGTGCTGCGGCCCTTCCTCTCGGCGGCGGCGGTGACGACGCTCCTCGTCCTGATCGTCCTCGCCACCTCGGCGCTCCGCGCCGCCGTCGCGACCCCGTGCCGGCCGCTCGCGAGCGCGCCGCTCTTCGTCCTCGTCGCCCTGCCCTCCGCGCTCCTCGGCTGCGCCGTCGCGGTCGGCGCTGCGCTCCTCGCGCGCGGCCGCCGGCTGCCGGCGGTGCTCCTCCACGCGGCGGTGGTCGTCTCGTCGCTCGCGCTCACCGTGCTCGTCGCCTATCTCGGGCCGGCCGCGTCCGCCCACGATCACCTGCTCGGCGTCTGGCCGGGCCCCATCTACGACGAGGCGCTCGCGGTGGACGCGCGCCTCGTCCTCTTCCGCGCCGGCACGCTCGCCTGGACCTGCGCCGCGCTCGCCGCGGCGGCCGCCGTGGTCCGCCGCCGGGCGGGCGTGCCCGCCCGCGGCGCCGCCGCGATGCTCGCCGGAGCGGTGGGCGCCGCGCTCCTCGCGCGGGCCGCCGGGGGAGCGTCGCCGACGCGCGCCGAGCTCGCCCGCGCGCTCGGCGCCGTCCGCGAAGGCCCGCGCTGCGTCGTGCACCTCGCGCGCGAGCGGAGCGCCGCCGACGCCGAGCGCGCGCTGCGCGACTGCGAGTACGACGCGCACGCCGTCGCGGCGGCGCTCGGGCTCTCGGCGCCGCCGCGCGCGACGGTGTGGATCTACCGCAGCGCGGAGGAGAAGCGGCGGCTCGTCGGCGCCGGACGCACCAGCTTCACGAAGCCGTGGCTCGCCGAGATCCACGTGAACGACGAGGGCGTGCCGCATCCCATCCTGCGGCACGAGCTCGTGCACGCGCTCGCCTCGGCTGTCGCGCCGGGCCCGCTCCACGTGCCCGCCCGCGCCGGCGTCGTGGTGAACGCCGGGCTCGTCGAGGGGCTCGCGGTGGCGGTGGACCCGCCCTCCGGGAGCTGGGACGTCCACGCCTGGACACGCGCCCTGCGCGACCAGGGCCGCCTCCCGCCGCTCGCCTCGCTGCTCGGTGGGAGCGGCTTCTTCAACGCGGCGCCGGCGCGCGCCTACACGGCGGCCGGCAGCTTCCTCAAGCTCCTGCTCGACCGCGCCGGACCGCCCGCGGTCCTCGCCGCCTATCGCGCCAACGACGTGCCGCGCGCGCTGGGGCGGCCCCTCCCCGAGCTCGAGGCCGAGTGGCACCGGTTCCTCGACGGGGTCGCCGTCCCGCCGGCGCTCGCGGCGGCCGCGGACGCGCGCTTCGAGCGCGGGAGCCTCTTCGCGCGCGCGTGCGCCCGCGAGGTGGCGGCGCTCGAGGGCGAGGCCGCGCGCGCGTCGGCGGCGGGGCGCGCCGCGGCTGCCGAGGCGCTCCTCCGGCGCGCGAGCGCGCTCTCCGGCGGCGACCCCGCGTGGCTGCGCAGCGCCGCCGACGCGTGGCGCGCCGCCGGCGACCTGGCCCGCGCGGAGGCCATCCTGCGCGAGGCGCTCGCCGCCGCCGAGGTTGCGGGAGGCCGCCGGGCGCTGCGGGCGGGCCTGCTCACCGCGCTCGGGGATCTGAGATGGCGCGCGCGCGACGCGCCGGGCGC
>DASWDS010000111.1:0-6263 GCA_036395165.1 Anaeromyxobacteraceae bacterium
CTCATGACCGGCGGCACCACGTCCCGCGGGAGCCGGCCGGCGCCGGCCGGCGCCGGACACCGGCTCGTTCCTCGTCATCGCGAAGCCGATCGGCCTGTCGTCGCTCCTCGCCGTCCTGGCCGGGCTTGCCTCCTAGGCCGCGGCGGCCGCCTTTCCGGCTCTCGCTGTCGTCGTCGGCCCCGCCCGGAGCGGCTCGCGCGACGCTACTCCTCCCGCCACCAGACCTTCGCAGCCTATGCATCGTGCTCGAGGCGAGGTGACCACGAGCCCGCTGCGGCGATTGCCCGGTGCCTGTCTGGCCGCAGGACGCCGCGGCGACCGCGCTCCGGGGTGGTCGCGTGGAACGCGGCCGCGACCGGAACGAGCGGTTCCCTGTCCGCCCGGCTGGGCGAGCTGCTCGCGGCCGGGCGGCGCGGGAGAGGCCCGCTTCGAGCTCCGAGCGCCCCGACCTGGCTCTTGCACAGGGCCCTGCGCGTGAGGATGGACGACCCGACGGAGGCCGTGAACAGGAGGCGAGCCATGCCGGAGTACGAGTTCTACTGCAAGACGTGCCACAAGCCGTTCACCGCGTTCATGCACGTGAAGGAGCACGACGTCGAGGTCGCGGAGTGCCCTCGGTGCCATGAGAAGAAGCAGGTCGAGAAGCAGATCCCGCAGGTGAACGTCTTCACCCAGAGCAAGTCGAGCGGCTGGCGCTAGCGTGGAGCGGCGCCGGGAAGGTCGCTCGAGGTCAGGTCGTCCGTTGGCAGCGGGAGGGCGTGGGGGGCGACCCCCTTCACCGCACAGAGGCGCTGGACGACCGCGGGCCAGGGCGCATCGACGCGGCCCTGCTCGAACGCGACCACCGTCAGCGCGCCGAAGGCCGCCAGCAGCTCTCCCGGCTCGAGGAGGAAGGCGGGGTTCGACGGCTTCGCGAAGCGCTCGTTGCCGCGCATGAACGTCTCGTACACGAGCACGCCGCCGCCGTCCCCGAGGGCGTCCCGGATCGCGCCGAACAAGGGCCGGTGCAGGTAGTTCGTCACCACGACGGCGTCGAACCGCCGGCCTGCGTACGGCCACGGGCCGCCCTCCAGATCCGCGCAGGTCGCGGTGACGCCTGCCGCGCCCGCCAGCGCCGAGAGCGCCTGCGCGTCGCGGTCCACCGCCTCCACCGCATGCCCGCGCGCGGCGAGATAGCGCGCGTGCCGCCCCCGCCCGCAGGCGAGGTCGAGCACGGTCCCGCCAGTCGGCAGCAGCGGCGCGAAGCGCTCCACCCAGCGCGAAGGGAGATCGAGGTGGACGTGACGGTGCTCGCCCGTTCGCTGCGGTGCCATCAGGTCATTCTAATTGAGCTCGGCCCGGGCCTGCGGCCCGCCCCGCACCTCCCGGAGAAGCGCCGTCGCGTCATCCCGGCCCCTCGCGCTCGAGCACGAGCTGCTCGAGCCAGCGGAGGACGGCCACCACGCGCGCGCTCGTGCGCAGGTCGGGGTGCGTCACCGCCCAGATCTCGTTGTCCGGCGGCCGCAGGGAGGGCAGCACGGGCGAGAACGCCGGGTCACCGCGCACCGTGCTCACCGTGAGGAGCGCGATCCCGGCGCCGGCCGCGCACGCGGCGTGCATGGTGGTGGTCGTGCTGGCGCGCACGGCGACGCGCGCACCCGCCGCGGTCTGCCGCACCCACGCCTGGGTGCGCATCCGGTCGAGGTCGTGGTCGTAGAGGACGAGGTCGTGGCGCGCCAGGTCGCGCGCCTGGCGAGGCGTGCCGTGGCGTGCGAGGTAGCCGGGCGCGGCGAAGAGCCCGTAGCGCTCGAGGCCGAGCCGCCGGGCCACGAGCGACCGCTCGCGCGGGCGGAAGAGGCGGACCGCGACGTCGGCCTCGCCGCGGGTGAGGTCGAGGGCACGCACGTCGGCGCGGATCTCGACCATGAGCCCCGGGTGCTCCGCGAGGAAGGCGGGCAGCGCCGGCGCGAGGACGAAGGTGGCGAACCCGTCGCCGCTCGTGACGCGCACGGAGCCTGTGGGGCGCGCGTCCGCGCCGGAGAGGGCGCGCTCCGCCTCCAGCACCTCCGCCTCCACGCGCTCGGCATGGGGGAGGAGCCGCTGCGCGACGGCGCTCGGCGCGAGGCCCTCCGGCGTGCGCGTGAAGAGGCGCGCCCCGACGGCCGCCTCGATCGCGGTCAGGCGGCGGCCGACGGTGGTGGAGGCGGTGCGCAGGGCGCGCGCCGCGCCGGCGTGGCTCCGCGCGCGGTGGACGGCGAGGAAGATCCGGAGGTCGTCCCAGGCGAGCATGGCTGCATCCTGCCCGGGGCCGTGCATCCGTGCACGTCCGACGTGCATAAACGTGCAGTTCCGCCGTGCGACGGCTCGAGCAAGATCCAGGGGCGACGGCGGACGACACCGCTGCGCGACCGAGGAGGACGTCATGAGCGGAAGCTGGTCATCGGCACGGAGCGAGCGCGGGATGGGCACCTGGGATCTCGCGAAGGACGCGACGCTGCGGATCCGCCCCGGGCGCGGCGGCGTCGTCCTCCGCGCGGACCGAGGCTGCCTCATCCTCACGCAACCCGGCGATCCGGAGGACCACGTCCTCCAGGCCGGCGAGGAGGTCCGCCTGCCCCGGGGCGGCGACGTGGTCGCCTGGGCGCTCGAGGAGGCACGGCTCGTCGTCGCCGCCGCCCTCCCGGCCGCCCGCGCCCGCTCGCTCCCGCACGGCCCGGCCCTCGCCGGCCCGTGATCGGCCTCCCGCGCGAGGGCACGCGATGGTGCCCTGGCGCGGGAGGCGCCGGGCTACGGCGCGGTCCAGATCTTCTGCAGCGACTCGTCCACCGGCGCCTCGCGCTCGCGCTCGCGCGCGCGCGGCTCGCCGCCGCCCGAGCCCTCCGGGGCGAGCGCGTCCTGCGCGTGCTTCGCCTCGGCCTGCCTGCGGCGCTGCTCGTCCTTCGGGACCGCCGCGCGCCCCTCATGCTCCGGCGGACAGATCTGCTCCCGAGGCGCGTCGTCCTTCGGGTCGTAGGCCCGGGGGTCGCAGGGCTTCGCGGACGGAGTGAACGCCAGCGCCGCCGCAGCGGCGATACCGAATCGAGTGCTGCTTCGCATGGTCGCTCTCCCTTTGTGAGGAGCGATTCGCCCCGCGCGAATCGTCGCCTCACCTCGGACAGACGACGCGAGCTTCGAGATGTGACCCGGATCAAGTCGCGCCCGGATTCACCCCCATCGAGGCGGCGTGGCGACCGCCGAGCGCCCGGCTCGCGATGGGCGGTCCAGGGGCCGATGCCGACGTTCGGTGGGGATTCCGGCGCCGCCCCGTTACACGGCATGGCAGCGCGGCACGTTCGTCGACCTTCCGTTCGGGGAGCGCATGGACACCACCACCCTCTGGATGATCGTCGTCGTCGTGGGCGGAACCGCGCTGACGCTCCTGCTGACCGGCCCCGGTCTGTGGAGCGAGAAGTGGGGATGGGGCTGGTTCGACAGGAAGAAGGGACCGCCGGCGGGTCCCCGGCGATAGACCTAAACCAGCGCGAGCGCGTCGATGAAGTGCCCCTTGGCGCGTGGCGCGAGGCCGAACGCGGCGTCGTGCTCGGCGAGCGCGACCGCTTCCTGGGCGATGAGGGGCAGCCGGTCGAGGCCGGGCTCGAGCCTCAGAACCGCCTCGGGATCGCCGACGGCGCGGCAGGCGCGACCGTACCGATCGACGTAGACCGAGTAGAGCTCATCCGCTGTGAGCTGGCGCACGTGTCGCCCCCCTGCGTGCACCGCATTACAGCGCGCCCGCCAAGAGACTGGATCCGGCATGTTGCCGCACCCGGCCCGGAACGGGGACATGCTCACCTCGTCGGCGGGAGGCGGACCACCCGGTCCATCAGGTCCTCGAGCGCGCGCTCCGGGTCGCCGCACAGTCCGGCGTGGACGGGCGAGACCTGGATGACCGTGCTCCGCGGCGCCACCAGCCAGTGGAAGCGCTCGCGCGGCGACAGCTTGCCGATGGGGCCGCTCCCCTCCCCGCCCGCGCAGATGCGCTGGATCGAGCGCAGGTGCTCCTCGACGGAGGCGAGGTCCGCATCGGGCGAGAGCGCCAGCACGCGCGCCCGGGGGAGCTCGACGCGCGCCGCGAGGAAGTCGCGCTCGAGGCAGAACAGGATGACGCCGGCGTTGACGAACTCCTCGCGCTCGACGCGCGGCACCACGCGGATCACGCCGTAGTCAAACGAGCTGGGAACGGGCACGTTCCGCCTCCGCGACGAAGATGTGCGCCGCGGCGAGCCGGCGCTCGAGGTGGCGAGCGTACGCGGCGCGGTGGTCGGCGGCCGCCGCGAACCCCGGCTCGCCCGCGAGCCACGCGTCCGGCACGTCCGAGAGCACCCGCTCGAGGACGTCGCGCCCGAGACGCGGCGCGAGCCGCTCGCCGGCGGCGGCGATCCGGTCGGCCCACGGCAGGAGCACGTGATCGCGGACCGCGGCGAAGGGCATGCCGCTCGCGTCGCGCGCGCCGTCCCAGGCATGGTGGAAATAGAGCGACGCGCCGTGGTCGATGAGCCAGAGCTGGCGGTGCCACGAGAGGAGGTTGGAGTTCCTGGGCGTGCGGTCCACGTTCGTGACGAAGGCGTCGAACCACACCACCGCCGACGCCTCGTCCGTGGCCGGCGGCGGCCCCGCGACCGGATCGAAGGTGATGCTCCCCGGCAGGTAGTCGAGGCCGAGGTTCACCCCCACGCTCCGCTTGAGGAGGTCCCGGATCTCCGGGTCCGGCTCGTTGCGCCCGAGCGCGCCACCCACCTCGACGAGGACGATCTCGGGGACGCGCAGCCCGGCCGCCCGGGCGAGCTCGCCCGAGACGAGCTCGGCGACGAGCGCCTTCGCGCCCTGGCCGGCGGCCCTGAACTTCACGACGTAGAGGCCGGAGTCGTCCGCCTCGACGATCGCCGGGAGGGACCCGCCCTCGCGGAGCGGCGTCACGTATCGGGTGGCGGTGACCGTCCTCATTCCTCCACCGTAATCCGGAGGCCGCGCCCGGACGAGGCGATTCCGTTATCGTCGCCCGGTGAGCATCACGACTCGCGATGACCGGCCGCCACCCGCACCCGGCGGACGCCTGGCGCGGCTGCGCGGCGCGCCGGCCACCACGGGGCTCCTCGTCGCGCTCGCGTTGGCCTTCGTCGCGTCTGCCCGCGATCCGGCGCTCTTCGAGCGCTTCGCGAAGGTGAGCGGCCGCGTCCGGGCCGGCGAGTACTGGCGCCTCGTGACGGCGAGCTTCCTCCACGGCGGGCTCCTCCACATCGCCGTGAACGGCTACGCGCTCACCATGATCGGGCCGACCGTCGAGCGCCTCTACGGCGCCGCGCGCTTCCTCCTCATCTTCGTCGTGGGCGGCGCCGCCGGGTTCGCAGCCAGCACCGTCTTCGTGCAGCAGCCTTCGGTCGGCGCTTCGGCAGGCCTCTTCGCGCTGCTCGGGGTGCTCCTCGGGTTCGCGGTCCGCGCGCGGCGGACCCTGCCGCGCCCGGCGCGCCGCGCCATGATCCAGGAGATCCTCACGGTCGCCGCGCTCAACATCGCGCTCGGGCTCATGGCGCCCTTCATCGACAACGCCGCGCACCTGGGCGGCTTCGCGGGCGGGCTCGCGCTCGGGATCGTGCTCCGGCCGCGGCGGCCGGCTAGGACGCCGTAGGTCCCGCGAGCCGCTCGAGCTCGGCGCCCGCGACGCGCATCGTGATCCACTCCTTCAGGACCTTCGCGCCGAGCGTCTCGTAGAATCCGATGGCGGCCGCGTTCCAGTCGAGGACCTGCCACTGGAAGCGGCCGCACCCCTCGGCCACCGCGACCCGGGCCAGGTGGACGAGGAGCGCCTTCCCGATGCCGCGCCCGCGGAGCGCGGGCCTGACGAACAGGTCCTCGAGGTAGAGCCCGGGACGGCCTTGCCAGGTCGAGTAGTTGAAGAACCAGAGGGCGAAGCCGGCGGGCGCGCCGTCCCACTCCGCCAGCTCGACGAAGAAGCGCGGCGTCCCGGAGAAGCCGTCGCGGAGGAGGTCGGCCTCCGTCGCCGTGACCTCGCGCGGCGCCCGCTCGTACTCGGCCAGCTCGCGGACGAGCGAGAGGATCTCGGGGACGTCGCGCGGCCCGGCCCTGCGGATGCGGAGCATGCGGCGAGTCTACCCGGCCCGCTGGAGCGGCGCCGCCGGGCGCGCTGGTGCCCATCCGTGCGCCGCCGCGCGGTGGCACGCGGGCCGGTAGCCGCTATCTCAGGACCTTCCGGAGGAGGTCCACATGGCTCGATCGTGGTTCATCGC
>DASWDS010000112.1:0-9094 GCA_036395165.1 Anaeromyxobacteraceae bacterium
CGATCCTGTGCCCGTTCCTGGGCGGTCCGCTGGTGCCGCCGCTGGTGCGGCTCTCGCTCGCGTTCGGGCTCGGCGCGTGCGCCTGGTCGAGCGCGGGGGCGCCACCGTTCGCGGCGGCCGTCCCGGAGCTCGTCGTGGCCGGGGTGCGCGAGCTCGCGATCGGGACCGCGCTCGGGATCGCGGCCGCCATGCCGTTCGAGGCGGCGCGCGCGGGAGGGCGGCTCGTCGACACGCTGCGCGGCGCGACGCTGGCCGAGCTGCACGTCGCGCCGCTCAGACAACGCGAGTCCGCGACCGGCGACCTCCTCGTGCAGTGGCTCCTCGTCCTCGCCGCGAGCGCCGGCGGCGACCGTCTCGTGGTCGCGGCGCTCCTCGGCACGTTCCAGGCAGTCCCCGCGGGCGGCGCCGTCGCGAGCGAGGTCCTCGTCGGCGCGGGCCTCCGCTCCGCGGCCGAGCTCCTCGCCTGCGCCGTCGCGCTCGGCGCGCCCGCCGCCGCGGGCGTGCTCGCGGCCGATCTCGCGCTCGCGCTCGCCGGTCGCGCAGCGCCGCAGCTCTCGACGGCGCCGGCGGCCCAGCCCGCGCGCGCCGCCTTCGGGCTCGTCGCCGTGACCGTCGCGGCGGCGGCGCTCGCGGGGCGCCTCACCAGCGCCGTCGCGCTCTCCGCCGGCATCGTGCGCGGCGTCGCGGCGGGGGTGCGCCCATGAGCGCCCGTACCGAGCAGCCGACGCCGCGGCGGCTGCGCGAGGCCCGGCGGCGTGGCGAGATCGCGACCTCGCGGGACCTCACCGGTGCCGCGGCGCTCCTCGCGGGCGCCGCCGCGCTGGCGGCGACGGGTCCAACGCTCGCGAGGACGCTCGCGGGCGCCGTCCGCGCCGGGCTCGTCGCGGCCGTGCATGGCACGGTCGAGCCATGGCGGGCGACGGTGGTGGCGCTCGTGGTCCTCGGGCGCGTGGCGCTCGCGCCGTGCGGCGCCGCCATGCTGGGCGCGCTCGCCGCGGGAGCGCTCCAGGCGGGCGGCCTCTTCGCTCCCGGCGCGGTGCGGTTCCGGCCGGAGCGGCTCCACCTCGGGCGGGGACTCGGCCGGCTCGTCTCCGCGGAGCGCCTCGCCGCCACCGCGCTCGGCGTCGCGAAGACGATCGCCGCTGCCGCGATCGGGTGGCGGCTCGTCGTCGCCGCCGCGCCGGCGGTCGCCGCCGCGCCCCGCCTCGGCGCCGCGGCGCTCCTGCGCCTCCTGCCGGCGCTCGCGCTCGACGTCGCGCTCGCGCTCGGCGCCGTGCTCGGCGTGCTGGGCGCCCTCGACCTCGCCCTCGCGCGCCGCCGTCACCGGAGGGCGCTCATGATGACGCGCGAGGAGGTCGTGCGCGAGCGGCGGGACGACGAGGGCGACGCGCGCCACAAGGGCGAGCGGCGGCGCCTCCACCGCGCCATCGCGACGACGGCGGCCGTTCGCCGCGCCACCTGCCTCGTCGTGAACCCGACGCACGTGGCGGTCGCGCTCCGCCACGCGAAGGGCAGCGACGGCGCCCCCGTCGTGCTCGCGAAGGGGGTCGGCGAGGACGCCGCGCGCCTGCGCACCGAGGCGCGGCGGTCGGGCGTCCCCATCGTCCGCGACGTGGCGCTGGCGCGCGCCCTCTTCCGCCTCGCCGAGGTCGGCGACGAGATCCCGGAGGAGCTGTACGAGGCCGCGGCCGCGGTCCTCGTCCACGTCCACGCCCGCTCCACGGAGGCGCGATGAGCGCCCTCGATCCGCTCCTCGCCAGGCTGAAGGGATCGTCCGATCTCGCGCTCGCGGCGCTGGCGCTCGCGCTCGTGAGCCTGCTCGTGGCGCCGCTCCCGCCCTGGCTGCTCGACCTGTGCATCGCCGCGAACCTCGCCCTCGCCGCGACGGTGCTGGTGGTCGCGCTCTTCGCGCGCGACGCGCTCCGGTTCGCGAGCTTTCCGACGCTGCTCCTGCTGACGACCCTGTTCCGGCTCGCGCTCGAGGTGAGCTCGACGCGCCTCGTCCTCTCGCGCGGCGAGGCGGGCCGCGTCATCCAGGCCTTCGGGCAGGTGGTGGTGGCCGGCAACTACGTGGTGGGCGCGGTCGTCTTCGCCATCCTCACCCTCGTCCAGCTCCTCGTCGTCGCGAAGGGGGCCGAGCGCGTCGCCGAGGTCGCGGCCCGGTTCACGCTCGACGCGCTCCCCGGGAAGCAGATGTCCATCGACGCCGACCTCCGCTGCGGCGCAGTCGACCAGGCGGAGGCGCGCCGGCGGCGCCGCGCCCTCGAGCGGGAGGGGCAGCTCTACGGCGCGATGGACGGCGCCCTCAAGTTCGTGAATGGCGACGCCATCGCGGGCGTCGCGATCGTGCTCGTCAACGTGGCTGGCGGGCTCGTGGCGGGCCTCGCGCGCGGCCTCCCGCTGGAGATGGCGGCCCGGCGCTACGCGCTGCTCGCGATCGGCGACGGGCTCGTCGCGCAGATCCCCGCGCTGCTCATCTCCGTCGCCGCGGGCGTGGCCGTGACGCGCGTCGCCGCGGAGGAGGAGGGCGGCAGCCTCTCCGAGGATCTCGGGCGGCAGCTCTTCTCCGATCCGCGCGCCCTCGCGGCGGTGGCCGCGCTGTGCGGGACGCTCGCGGTCGTCCCCGGATTGCCGGCGGCGCCGTTCCTCGCGCTCGCCGTCGCGGCGGGCGCGGGAGGCCATCTCCTCGCCCGCCGCGCGCGCGCCGTGAAGGCAACGGCGGCGCCGGAGGTCGATCCGGCCGGAGCCGAGGGCGCGCCGCGGACGGAGCCGCCGCTGGGGCAACCCGTCCCGCTCGCGCTCGAGCTCGCTCCCGATCTCGCCGCGGCCGGCGCGGAGCGGCTCGAGCGGGAGCTCCTCCCTGCCCTCAGGCGCGAGATCGCGCGCGAGCTCGGCGTCCACGTCCCGGAGATCGCGGTCCGCTCCGCGCCGCTCCCGGCCGGCGCCTGGCGCCTGCTCGTCGACGAGGTCCCGGCGGCGAGCGGGCGCGCCCCCGAGGGGGAGGCGGTGGCGCTCGCGCCGCCCGGCGATCTCGACGCGGTCGGGATCGCCGCGGTCGCCGAGGTCGATCCGCTCACCTTCGCGAGGGTGGCGCGGATCGCCGCCGCGGACGCGGCCCGGGCCTCCGCGCTCGCGCCGGTGCGCGGCCCGCTCGAGCGCGTCGGGGTCGGCGTCGCCGCAGCGCTCCGCGCGCACGCGCACCTCCTGGTGGGTGTGCAGGAGCTGCAGGCGCTCCTCGACGGCCTCGAGCCCTCACACCCGGCGCTGGTGCGCGAGGCGACCCGCCAGATCCCGGCGCCCGTCCTCGCGGAGGTCCTCCGCCAGCTCCTGGAGGAGGGGATCTCCGTGCGCCCCCTGCGCAGCATCCTCGAGGCGCTGCTCGAGGCGGGCGGCGGGGCGCGCGGATCGGTCGCGCTGGTGGAGTCGTGTCGCCGGGCGCTCCGCCGGCACATCGCGCACGGGCACGCCGGCGCGGGGGCGCTCGACGCGCTCCTCCTCGATCCCGCCGCCGAGGCCGTCCTGCGAGAGGCCCTCGCCGGGAGCGTGGCAGCGGTCGATCCGGTGGCCGCGCGCAGCCTCCTCGACGACATCGAGCGCAAGCTCGAGGCGCGCGACGACCTTCGTCCACCCGTCCTGCTCGCCGGGCCCGATGTGCGCCGTGCGCTCCGGCAGCTCGTCGCGCCGCGCTTCCCGCAGCTCGCCGTCCTGTCCTACGAGGAGCTCCCGGCGAGCCTGCCGGTGCACCCGGTGGGAAGCGTCGCGGTCGCGGAGGCGTGACGCCGCGGCAAAGAGCGGAATGAATCCGGGACGATCCTCCGCTTATGCGCCTGCCGCCACGGGAGGCGTGCCGCCGCCGGCCTCGCTCTCGGACTTGGCTTCCGCCTCGTCCTCGTCCTTGTTCACGCGGTCGCGCAGCTCCTTGCCCGTCCGGAACAAGATCCCGCGCTTAGGCTTCACCGGGATGACCTCGCCGGTCTTCGGGTTCCGCCCCTGGTAGCCGTCGTAGTGCTTGACGTGGAACGCGCCAAGCCCGCGGATCTCGATGTTTTCTCCCTTGCAGAGCGCCGTCTTCATCGACTCGAAGATGGTCTCGATGGTCAACTCTGCCTGCTTCTGAGTGACGCCGCGCTTCACGACGAGGATGTTGATCAAGTCCGACTTGAGCATGCAGCGCTCCGGCACGATCGAGGGCTCCCCAGGCTTGGGACCCGTCTAGGGTTGCAGGAAGCCTAGCCGAGTGGTCTGAAATCAGCAAGGGTTCCAACAGCATGCGCCAAATGCGTGTGCGTGTGGCACTCAGGTCGCCTGGTCGGCTGCTTCTTCCGTCGCGCGCGGCGGTCCAGGAGCGACCCGCTCGCACAGCTCGGCGTAGGTCTGCGTCGCGAGCGCATCCGCCGCTGCGCCCTCGGCCGCGGCGAGGACGCTCGAGACCACGGCATCGGCGGAGCCGCTGGCGAAAATGGGTGGATCTCCCGAGACCGCGTGCCTCACGTCGGCGAGCGAGATCTGCTCGAGCGGCCGTGCCGGCACGATTCCGCCGGCTGACACCTCCAGCACGAGGCGCTTCGCCCGCAGGATCCCGAGGATCTCCCTGACCGGCTCGCCGAAGGTCTCGATCCGCAGCGCGATCTCGCCGGGATCGGGCGGCGTCGCGCCGTCCCGGTAGGCGAGCGCGACCTCGAGCATCGCCCGTGCCGCGAGGAGCTCCCGCCCGAGCGGCGTCGACTCCGCCGCGTGCCCGCGCAGGAGCACCCCCGCGTGCTGGACGACGAACGACAGGCGCGCCCCGAGGAGCACGAGGATCCAGGAGACGTACAGCCAGAGGAGGAAGATGGGGAACGCCGCCACCGACCCGTAGATGGCGTGGTAGCGGAAGAAGCGGGCCACGGCGAAGGTGTAGAGGCCCTTCGCGAGCTCCCAGGCGATCCCCGCGGCGAGGCCGCCCGACGCCGCCGCGTGGAGCCGGACGCGCGTCGCCGGCACGAAGAGGTAGAGCGCGGTGAAGAGGGTGCACGAGAGCAGGACGGCCGCGATGCGCGCCAGCGCCTGCCCGACGGGCGCGTGCGCGAGGAACGTGCCGACGGCGTGGCCGAGCGCGACCGACCCCGCGAGGAGGAGCGGTCCGAGCGTGAGCCCGGCCCAGTAGATGAGCGCGCGCTGGCGGAGCGGGCGCGGGCGGCGCACCGACCAGATGTCGTTCACGGCGCGCTCGACGTGGCTGAACAGGCTCACCGCCGAGTAGACGAGCAGGGCGCCGCCGACCACGCCCGCCCCCGTCGCGTGCGCGTTCCGGACGAAGCGATCGAGGTACGGCTCGATGGAGGCGCGCGCGCCCACCGCGAGGTTCGCGAGCAGGAAGTCGTGGACGCCCTTCCACAGCGCGTCGATGCCGTTGAAGGCGTGGACGATGGAGAAGACGACGACGAG
Source organism: Anaeromyxobacteraceae bacterium (assembly GCA_036395165.1). Taxonomy (GTDB): domain Bacteria; phylum Myxococcota; class Myxococcia; order Myxococcales; family Anaeromyxobacteraceae; genus Anaeromyxobacter_A. The sequence continues at coordinate 5,428 of DASWDS010000112.1, forward strand.
CGCGGGGACGACGGCGAAGAGCGACATGTACGTGAGCGCCATCGCGCGCACGTCGAGGCGGTGCCCGCGGAGCGCGCGCACGAACGGCGCCGCCTTTCTCCACGCGAGGCGCCCCGCCCGATGCGCCCTCTCCGCCGCGGCCATGGCGGGTCGCTACCCGCCCTTGGCGCCGCCCGGGGCCGCCTCGGACGCGGCGGGCGCCTCGGCCGTGTCGGCCGGCTGCGGCTGGGGCTGCTGCTGCCGGCCCTGTCCGCGGCCGCCGCGCCCGCGGCGATCGTCGCGCTGCTCCTTCTCGCCCCGCTCGCCGCGATCCTGGCGGCCGTAGATGTCGAACTGCTCCTGGTGATAGCCGGACTGCGGCTTCACCTGGATGGTCTTGTTGAAGCGGTCCATGAGGTAGCGCAGCTCGTCGCGGTCCTCGCCCTGCAGGATGCGCGCGACCTCGGTGTGGCAGTTCACGATCAGCACCGGCTCAGGGAACGACGGGGCGTCGCGCCGGATCTCGCGGAAGATCTCGTAGGCGACGGTCACCTTCGACTTCACGTGCCCCTTGCCGTCGCAGTAGCTGCATGGCTCGTTCATCATGCGCGTGACCGACTCGCGCACGCGCTTGCGCGTCATCTCGACGAGCCCGAGCTCGGAGATCTTGAGGACGTTCGTCTTGGCCTTGTCCCGCCCCAGCGCGTCCTGCAAGGCCTTGAAGACCTTGTCGCGGTTCTGGGGTTTGTCCATGTCGATGAAGTCGATGATGATGATGCCGCCGATGTTGCGCAGCCGCAGCTGGTAGACGATCTCCTTGGCCGCCTCGATGTTGATCTTGGTGATCGTCTCCTCGAGGTTCTTCTTGCCGACGTAGCGGCCCGAGTTGACGTCGACCGCGGTGAGCGCCTCGGCCTGGTCCATGATGATGTAGCCGCCGCTCTTCAGCCACACCTTGCGCTGGCTCGCGCGCTTCAGCTCCTGCTCGATCCCGTAGGCGTCGAAGATCGGCTCCTCGCCTCGGTACAGCTCGATCTGTGACTCGAGGTGCGGCGCCTGCTCCTTCACGAAGCGCAGGATCCGGTCGTACTCGTCGCGGTCGTCGATGACGAGCTTGCCCACGTCGGCGGTGAAGAGGTCGCGGGTGGCGCGCAGGATGAGGTCGAGGTCGGGGTGGAGCAGCGCCGGCGCGCCCACCTTGTCCTTCGTGCGGATGATCTCGTTCCACACCTGGATGAGGAAGCGGATGTCCGCCTCGAGCTTGGGCGCCTCGACGTTCTCGGCGACGGTGCGGACGATGAAGCCCGTGCCCTCCGGGCGCATGCGGTCCACGATCTCGCGCAGGCGGCGGCGCTCGCCCTCCTTCTCGATGCGGCGCGAGATGCCGATGTGATCGACCGTCGGCATGAAGACGAGGTGCCGGCCCGGCAGCGAGATGTGGCTCGTGATGCGGGCGCCCTTCGTGCCGATGGGATCCTTCGCCACCTGCACGATCACCTCCTGCCCTTCCTTCAGGAGGTCCTGGATGCTCTTCGACTCCTTCGGGCCGCGCCGCTCCTCGCGGCCGTGCCCGTTGTGGCGGTGGCCGCCGTTCCGATCGCGGTCGCCGCGGTTGCGCCCCGGGCGATCGTCGCGGCGCCCGCGCTCGCGGCCGTCGCGCGGCTCGCGCGCCTCGCGAGCGGCCTCGGCGGGCCTGGCCTGGATCTGGTCCGAGACGGGCGGGGCGTCGCTCGCGGGCGGGGCCTCGGCCGGGGTCGAGGGGGGAGGCTGCGTGGCGAGCGGGCTCGCCGGCTCGGGCGCGCCCTCCGGCGCGGCCGGGACGAGCAGCGGCGGCAGCGCGGGGACCGGGTCCATGCCGATCGCCTGCGTGAGCGGGATGGGCGTGAGCGCGGGGGGCTCGGCCGCGGGCGCGGCGAGGTCGGCGGGGCTCACGTCGGGTGACGAGACCGGCGCGACCTCCGCGGTGCCCTCGGCGAGGGCGGTCGCGGGAGCGCCGGCCTCGGGAGAGGGCTGCTCGGGCGGGGCGCCGTGGCCGTCGTCCTTCGCGTCGCCGGGCGCCGCGGCGCCCAGCTCGGCGCTCTCGCGGGCGCGCGCCTCGAGGTCCTCCGCTTCCTGCTCGCTCGGGACCTCGTGCAGCACGTTCGCGTGCTCGCCCTCGGTGAGCTCGAACTCCTCCGAGAAGTCCGGGTCGCCGTAGACGTCCCCGACGTAGAGGAAGGCGGCCTTCTCGAGGCCGATGTCCACGAAGGCCGCCTGCATGCCGGGGAGCACCCGGACCACGCGGCCCTTGTAGATGTTGCCGACGATCCCCTTCTCGCGCTTTCGCTCGAGGTAGAACTCGTGGATGTTGCCGCTCTCGACCAGCGCTACGCGCGTCTCAGCGCCGGCGGCGTTGATGACGAGGATGCTCGATGCCATGTGGGACCTCGCTGGCCCGGCCGCGCCGCGCGCGTGAGGGATGCGAGGCCCCGTGAGGCCATGGCCGTGACGGTCCCTTCCCCGGTGGGGCTGGGCTCGTCCAACCGATCGTCGAGCTCGCGCTCAAGTCCGCATCCTTCTGCGCCGGCTTCGAGGCCGCCCGCGGCGGCCCGGCTCGGGCGTTGGATTTCTCAGGCGTCGAGGTAGCGAGGGGCTCGCGGCGGAGCCGCCGGCTGGCGGACTCCCAGTGCCCTCTCGAAGCTCACGCCCTCCTTCAAGACCTTCACTCCCCTGGGCGGCGCGCCATCGCCGAAGATCGCGGCCAGCACCTCGGCTGGCTTGGCGCTCCCCGATGGGTCCGCCTTCAAGCTGAATGCGACCCGGGCCTCACCCTCGAGGGCGAGGTGGGTCACGATGTCCTTCAGGTCTATCTCCCTTGCCTTACCCTGCGCAATCTTCTCGCCGCGCTTTCGTGCCCCGCGCTTCGGGGGAGCGACCCGGCGGACCGTGGCCTGCCCCGCCTCGTGGAAGGCCCGGACCCGGTCCTCGAGCGCCTGCTGCGACCAATTCTCTGGGAATTCCGCGAGGTAGTGCACCGCCCTGAGCGAGGCGCTGATCGACGGTGCCCGCGGATCGAGCGCGCGCGCCTCCTCGACCGCCAGTCCTGGCGGGAGCGCGGGCGCGAGCCGCGCCGCGATCACCGCGGCGTCGTGCACGCCGACGAGCTCGAGGTCCATGTACTCGCAGCGGCTCTCCACGCCGACCGGGAGCGCCGGGCCGAACGACACGCGCGGCTTCGGATGGTAGCCCTGCGAATAGGCCATGGGCAGCCCCGCGCGCCGGAGCGAGCGCAGGAGCGAGTGCATGATCTCGAGGTGCGACAGCGCCACCAGGCGCCCCGCCTTCGCGTAGCGAACCCGGAGGTGCGTGCGCGCCTCGGGCTCGGGGGGGCGCGGCGGGCGAGGCGGCTCCGGGAGGTAGTCCTTCGCCTCGTGGACCCGGTTCTTCACGACCTCGTAGTCGCAGGCGCCGCACACGGTGCAGGGCGCGAGGACGCAGTCGACTACCTCGGCCTCGTTCCGCGCCGCGGCGAGCTGCTTCTGGAGGTACGGCTTCGTGACGCCGCAGTCGATGCGGTCCCACGGGAGCACCGAGTCGAGCGGCTTCCGGCGATGCGCGAAGAAGGCGAGCCCGACCCCGTGGACTCGCTCCATCTCGGCGAACGCGCCGAGCCAGCGCTGCTCGTCGAACCACTCCGACCACCCGTCGA
>DASWDS010000113.1:0-12097 GCA_036395165.1 Anaeromyxobacteraceae bacterium
TGGATCGCCAGGCTGCGTTTCCCGGCCCGCTTACGGCGAGGCTCCGCCGCCCGAGAGGGTCAGGGACGCGGCGCCGTGCGCGGGGCAACGCCGGGCGATAACGACCAGGCATGCGGTGGGCCTCGACGCTCTCGCGCGAACCGGACCCCGCCCAGGCGTTCGGCGACGCGGCGGACGGGATCGAGCACCAGCTCGAGGGTCGCGATCCCGACCTCGTGCTCGCCTTCGTCTCGCCCGAGCACGCAGAAGCCTGCGAGCACGTCCTCGCGCTCGCCGCGAGCCGGTTCCCGCGAGCGCTCGTCGTCGGCTGCACCGCGGGCGGCGTCATCGGCGGCGCCCGCGAGGCCGAGGAGTGGCCGGCCTTCTCGCTGACCGCGGCGGCGCTGCCGGGCGTCACGCTCTCCGCCTTCCGCGTCGAGCCCGGGCGGCGCGCCGGCAGCGACGCATCCGAGTGGCGGGCCCGCGTCGGCTGCGCTCCGGAGGCCTCCCCGAGGCTCCTCCTCCTCTCGGATCCCTTCACGGTCGACGTCGGAGCGGTCATCGGCGCGCTTGATCGCGCCTATCCCGCAACGCCGAAGTTCGGCGGGCTCGCGAGCGGCGGCGCGGTGCCAGGCGAGAACCGCCTGTTCGTCGGCGAGGAGGTGCACGAGGCCGGCGCCGTCGGGATCGCGTTCCAGGGCGACGTGGCCGTCGACACGCTCGTAGCGCAGGGCTGCCGCCCGATCGGCGAGCCGATGCGCGTCACCCGTTGCCGCCACACCCTGCTGCAGGAGCTCGACGGCCGCCCGCCGCTGCACGCCCTCACGGAGCTGTACGGCACGCTCGAGGCTCTCCGTCTCTCTGCATGTCGCGCTCTCGCACGGAGGCCGCCCGGAGCGGCTCGCAGGGCGGCCCTGTCTGGGTGCTCGGGCTCTCGCTGCTCGCCGCCGTCCTCTTCCGGTGCCTGGTGGGAGCCGACCCGACGCGCCTGAAGCTATGGCTCGTTCCTGCCGCGGCGTTCTTCCTCCTGGCGACAATCGCCTGGGCCTCGCTGGTGGGGCCAGCCGTGCGCGCTGCAGGGAAGGACGCAGGCAAGTGAAGCAGGTCGCAGAACCCCGACTCCACCGCGGGCGGGCTAAGGCAAGGCAACGGCGCGCGCAGCCGGGCTGGCGCCGATGACCTGAGCGAGCCCGACCACCGGGCCGATGCAGATGGTGCCCGGTGCCGCACCCTCCGGGATCGCCACACCGCCGAGGCCGCGCAGCTCCCCAAACCAGGCGCGCGCGTCAGGCATCGATGCGCCGAGCAGGACGGCGGCAGGGATGCCGTGACACGCACGCAACAAGCGTGAGCTTCATGGCGTAGCCCCAGTCGTTCGTCGCGCCGCCCGCCCGATGATTTCGTCGAGCCCGGGCCAGGCATCGCGGCGCAGCGAAAACTTCCGCGTAGCGTCGCCCCAGCGTTCGCCGCGCTCGGCGCGCGCGAGCAGGCTGGACGCGTCCGCAACCCAGGCGCCTCCAATGCCGGTGACGCCACGGGCGAACAGCGGGTCGGGCGCGCAGCCGGCGCTCGGGCCGATGATCACGAACTCGCGAGCGCCCCGCCCGTGCGCCAGGAGCGCGTCGAGGGAGTCGTTGAGCAGCGCGGTGCTCGTGCACACGATCTTGCTGCAGTCGGCCAGGCGCGCCGGGTCGAGTGTCACCGTCAGACCGGGCGCCTCCTGCACCAGCTCGGACTTGAGCTCCACCACGGTGAGGTGAACACCCTCGTCGCGCGCGCGGCGCACGAGGGGCGGGAAGTATCCAACCATGCCCAGGCGGTCGCCCGGGCCGAGCGCCAGCGAGCCGAGGGAGCTCGAGGCGAAGTCCGGCTGGAAACCGCCTCGCTGGAAGAGGTGCCGCGTGAGCGCGTTGATGGCCGCGAGGCCGACCGAGCGCGCCACCACATCGCCGCTCGCGAAGCCTTCCGCCAGCGCCAGCGCGTCGCGACCCACCCACCTCGCCGCGTCGGTCGAGCGCAGCCGCTGCGAGGTGTCCCCTCTAGCAGGATGTAGCAGAGCCCCGTGCTGCCGTCGGTTAGCTGCACTGCGCAGAAGGAGCCGTGGTGGTCCGGGCCGCCGTCCCGGCCGGGGACGAGCACGCGGGCGACGGGCGGTGGCCCGAGCGCGGCGGCGATTCGGCGGGCGGCCTCGAAGAGCTCTTCGGCGAGCAGGCTCATGCGAACCATAGATCTGCGCCACCCGCCTCGGCGAGGGGTGGATCAACAGCTCCACGAACTTCTCGAGGTCGGGTCGTACCGCCAGAATGAGCCTCTCCTTTAGGGCGACGCAACTCACCCCTCTAGTGTGCCCGTGGAGGGCCTCAGCGTGCGCCGGGCCGGAACCGTTCACTTGCCTCCAAGGCCGTAGTCGAATAATCATTCGACCATGGCTGAGGACGAGCACCGGCTTAGCTACCGCGAGTGCCGCGAAGTGCTGAGGAAGCGCCTCGCCGACAAGGCGCCCGGCAGGATCCAACTGCTGTCCGGCCCCCGCCAGGTGGGGAAGACCACACTCCTCCTCGAGCTTGCCGACGCCGCGCGTGGCAGCGCGATCTACGCCGCTGCGGATGCGCCCGAGGCTACCCTGCCGGGGTTCTGGGAGCGTCTGTGGACACGGGCCGAAGAGACGGCGAAGGGTCAAGGACACGCGGTGGTGCTGCTGGACGAAGCGCACCTGCTGCACGACTGGGCCGCACGTCTCAAGGGCGCGTGGGACCGCGTCAAGCGCCACAAGATCCCTATTCACGTAGTCGCTACCGGTTCCTCGGCGCTCCACCTCGCGACGGGTTCTCGCGAAAGCCTCGCAGGGCGTTTCGAACGGCTGACCCTGGCGCACTGGTCCGCCAGTTCCCTCGCTGAGGTGTTCAAGCTCGGACGGCCAGCGGCGGCCGACCTCTTCGTGCGCATGGGCTCATACCCGGGCACGTTTGGACTGCGCGACGACCTGCGTCGCTGGTCGGCGTACGTGCGCGACGCCATCCTCGAGCCGGCGATCGGGAGGGACATCCTCGCCCTCGCCGCCGTTCGACGCCCGGCGCTGCTGCGACAGGTGTTCGGCATCGCTGCCTCCTCGCCCGCCCAGATCGTCTCGTTGCAGAAGATCCAGGGGCAGCTGCAAGACAGGGGCGCGCTCGAGACGATCGCCCACTACCTCGCGTTGCTCGAGGAGGCCTTCCTGATCGCACCGGTCCCGAAGTACTCCGTACAGGCTGCGCGGCGGCGCGCTGCACCGCCCAAGCTCGTGACCCTCAACAACGCTCTCGTCGCGGCCGTGCATCCTGACGGAGTGGCCGCGGCGCAGAATCCGGCGACGTTCGGCGCCTGGGTGGAGAACGCTTGCCTCGCCTACGCGTGGAACGCTGGGCAACGCCTTCACTACTGGCGGGAGGAGCCGCTCGAGGTCGACGGCGTCATCGAGGGCACCTGGGGCGCATGGGCCATCGAGGTGAAGACGGGGAAGCTCCAGGGCACAGATCTCAACGGTTTGCTCGAGTTCGTGCGTCGTTTCCCGCGGTTCAAGCCACTCGTGGTCTGCGACGCCGAAACGTGCGCCAGCGCCGAGCGCCTCGGGGTGCCGGCCACGACGTGGCAGCGGTACTTGCTCGAAGGGCCCGGTCGGTCGGAGTGAGGCGTGGTTTGGTCCCGGCTACTCAGGGAGGAGCCCGAATGATGGAGCTGCGCCCGCTCCGCGTACGGCCGCGACCCTGGCTGCCGAGTGAGAATCGCCCGCTTCTCCCATTGGATCAGCCCGCCCCATGACCCGCTCGCGGGACGCCATCCTTCAGGAGATCGTACGGCTCGCCGAAACCTACGGCCCACCGGCCGAGGCCGGTTCGCTCCCGGCCTGCTGCTGCGCAGCGGCGACCGGTGGAGACGCGGAACGCAAGGCCGCCAGTGCCTCGTATCCGCCCGAGGCGATGGCCTCTGCCTCGACGAGCGAGAATCCGGCCCTGCGCAGGGCCCGCTCCAGCGCCTGCGGGTCCCGAGCGGCTTCGTCACCCACGAACGAGGAGATACGAGATTCCGGCGCGACGTTCTCCTGAAAGCGCGTACCACGGTCGCCAGCGGGGACCGGGAACACGACGCGCGTCCTGTGAGCGGGGGGCCGATGAGCGTGGGTCGTCGCGTCCAGATCGAATGCCGCCTCGTAGCTGGCCACGTGCTGGAATCCGGCGGGGGTCTCGCATGAGGCGGCGATCAGAAGATCCTCGAGCTCCGCCGCGATGTAGCGATCGATCTGAGCGTCGATCCGAGCGATGCGCTCGCGGTCGAGGCCGTAGATGTCCTCGGGCGAGGGGAGCGGTGGATCGGGTCGCGACATGGTCACGGGCTGGCTGGTACGAGGCTCCGGGCTGGCGGTGGCGTGCGTGCCGTCGAACTCGGCCATCCCGGCCCGGAGCGGCTCCAGATCAACGCCATTCGCGTTGCCGAGCGGATCCGGTGGAGGTGACCAGGGGTCCGCGGTCTCGGGCCGGACATCGTCGGCAAGGCAGCGCAGCGTGACGGAGGCCGCCCCGACCTCCGCGACCTCCTCAAGGGGAACGACGAAGAAATCGAGGCGCCACCAGCTCTTTGCGATGACCATGAAGCTGTGGTCACACTGCAGTTGACGCCCGAGGTAGGTACCGTCGGCCGCGTAAACCGCGGCGCCGCTTCGCTGGAGCTTCTCCGCCATGACTCCTCCTCCGCAACCGACGACATACCCTCATTGAGTGGCAGTGCACACGTGAACGATAGGAACTGCCGCGCAGCGATCACACCGTGGCGGCCGGATGCTCTCGCCGACGGCTGCCAGGTGAGCGGCTGGTGGACCCCCACCATCACGCTCGTCTGGATAGCCACGGCCAGGTCGCGCTTCACGCGCGTGGGGCGATAAGCGAGACACGGCGGGGCTTCGCGGCCACGACAAGATTGGCTGGAAGCGCGCGGCACCGAAGAAATCGGAAGCGCGTCTCCGCCACGGCTTCGATTCGCCGGACGCAGGGAACCCATCGCTCGGCGGTGGGTCCCCTCGCTTCTTTTCCCCGCAACGGCGCCGTCGCGAACGACGCGCTCGTGCGCTCAGCGGACGTAGTTGAACGTCGAGTCCATCTGCAGCGCGCGGCTGAAGATGTGGTGAACCGGCGACCGGGTCGCGCCCTCCTCGATCACCTTCTTGTCCGCTGCGGAGAACGTGCCGTGCGCCGTGACGTCGACCTTGACGCGCTTGAGGGTCTGATGCCAGTCGCTGGGATCCTTGGCCCCCACGATGGGTCCGGGATCCACCTCCAAGTGAGCATTCACCTCGAGCCCCTCGAGCTTCACGTTCGTCCGGGCGCAGTTCACGGTGATGGCCTCGCTCACGCAGGCACAAAGACCGGTGAGCGCGGCCTCCACCGGCTCGATTCGATCGCTGGACCTGTCGACACCGAGCGCCTCCCCGACCTCCTGCCATGAGCCGAGCTGTACGGAGAAGTCACGGGTGGGCTTGCTCACTTGCTTGCCTCCGAGCGACCACGGCCCGATCTTGCCGAGGTTCCCGAGCCCCTGCCCTTCCCAGATCGTCTTCGCCTCGATGCCGAGCAAATACTTGTTCGGCGCCCCCTGATACTCCTTCGTGAAGTCCGCGATCTGCTTCGCGTTGATGGCCTTGACGGGCATGTCTCTCCTCCTGCTCCTGCCTCGCTCCAAGAGGCGGGCTGTGAACGGCGCCAGCCACTTACCTCGCGAGGGCGGCAATACAAGAGCCAGCGAGGGCTAATGCGGGGCCAAGTCCGGCCGGGCGCTTGCCTGCTTGGTATCCCGGCATCGGCCATGATGGCGCTCGGCTCAGCGTCACCGGAGGGTCTGCTGGTCCAATGTGCCGTGTCGAGACGATTGCTGTATGAATCGCTCAGCCATTGGCCGACCTATGGACGCGGACGGGCGGCTGACGGTCTCTCCGCAGCTCGCGCGAAAGAGGCGCGCGGTTGCCGCACCTCCTCGTGGTCATTACGGTGCGACCATGAAGCGGAGTTGGCGGACCATCTCTGCTGCGGAGTTCAAGTCACGCTGCCTCGCCCTCCTCGACGAGGTGCGCGAGACGAGGGAGACCTTGGTCGTGACGAAGCGAGGGAAGCCCGTGGCCAAGGTGGTCGCGATCGAGGACGCGACCGATCGCAGACCGCTGCGCGGAAGCGTTCGTTACCGGGGCGATCTCATCGCCCCCATCGGCGAGCCCTGGGACGCGTCGAGGTGATCAGCCGTTCCGAGGTCAGAGCCCGTCGACGCACTCAGGTCGCCGCCCCTTCCAGGTCTTCGAGCAGTGCCGCCATCACGCGCTCTTCCGGCACGCTCACGCCGCGATCACTCATCGCCGTGGCGAGCGCTGGGTCCCAGAGCGACGGCGCCACGCGTCCGGAGAGCGCGGGGCCGTCGGCGCTCGCTGCGAGGGCCGCGAGGTAATCGCCGGCCCCGAAACGCCACGGCGCAGCCCCTGCGATGGCCATGGCCTGGCCGGCGATGCGCAGGCCAGCCCAGTCGAAATCGGCGTGCACGCGGAGAGGGGCACCGAGGTCGGCGAGCCTGCGCAGGAGCTCCATCGCCGCCGTCGAGGGCACGCCCTCCACGCAGACGAGGGCGGCGCTCCTCGCGCCGAGCGCGTCGGCGGCGGCCGCCACCACCGCTGGGTTCTCGCATACGAACACGGGCCGGCCGGCCTCGATCCCGAGCTCGGACTGGCGCAGCTCGCGGAGCGTCACGCGCCGGGGCGCGCCGGCCTCCGCCGACTCGCGCAGCTGCCGAGGCAAGTACTCGTCGCCCTGTGCGCGCAGCCCGAGCACGAGCACCTGGGACGAGAGCGCATCGCAGTCGACGCCGACCTCAGCCCAGAGCTGCCGGCGCGCCGCCGCGGCGGTCGGGACCTCGGTCCATCCCGCGATGGACACGGCCGCCCGCAGCACGAGCCCGCCAAGCGGCGCGCCCGGGTCGAGCGCGTGCGGATCGCCCGTGCACGATGACGCGAGGACTGGCAAGAGAGCTCCCCCGGCTGGAAGCCGGAGCGCCACGGTCACGGCCTCGGCGAGGAGCGCCTCCTCCCGCTCCGCCCCGCGGGCAGCGCGCCGAACAGCCCCGGAGCCGCGCAGCTCGGCGAGCCACTCCCCGAGCTCCGGACGCGGGGCGACTCGCGCTTCCGCCTCACGCCACATGCGCTCGCGCGCGGCGACCGCCTCTTCGCGATCCGCGCGCAGATCGCGCAAGGGTCCGCCGAGCGCCTCGAGGACGGCGATGAGGCCGGCGCCCACCGCGCTCTCCCGGAGGGCCGCATCGAGCTTGCCCAGGTCGATGGACACCTCGCCAGCGGGAAGAGCTGGCAGGCCGAGCAGGTCGGCCAGGGCGCCTCGCTCCCGCTCGTCGAGCCCGGATACGGTGACGCGGCGCGCCTGCGCGCCCGCGGCCTCCATGCGGCCGCGCACCGCAGCGAACAGCTTCGCGTACCGGGCGCCGCCCAGGAGCTCGTGCACGCGCGCACGCCGCTCGGTCACCCCTCCTCCACGAGCGTCTGCTCGCGCCCGTCCCAGATGAACCACTCCGCGTGGACGCCGCGCATGGCCGGGTCCCGGGACAGGTGGTACGTCGAGAGGCCGTCGAGCTCGGCGTAGAAGCCCCACTCCTCGTAGGAAGTCATGACGAAGTCGAGGTCGAACTCGGCGAGGAGGCCCATGAGCTGACCCCGCATCGGGCGGTCGATGCCGGCGAACGCCTCGTCGAGCGCGATGAGGCGCGGGGCGCCGGGCTGGGCTGCGTCATAGAAAGCGGCCGCGGCGGCGAAGAGCGGGAGGTGCAGCATGACCGCCTTCTTCCCGCCCGACCCGGCAGCGTGGGCCTTCCTCGTGAGCGGCGCCCAGCCCTGCCCGGGCTCCCGGTGCTGCACGACGAAGCGGTGCCAGGGCCGGTAGTCGAGGGCCTCGATCATGCGGTCCTGCAGCGGCTTCACGCCCTCCGCCTGGCGCGCCCCGTCGAGCCTCTCGTGGAGGAACTGCTTCAGCGCCTCCCGGTTTGTCTCGCTGAGCAGGTGCCCGGCGCGCAGGAAGAGGGCCACCGCGTCGCGCGCGCCGGCGTGCTCGGCGTCCACCTCCCAGCTGAGCCGCACCTGCGATCCCGAGGCGGTCGTGCGCCGCTCGAGGGCAGCGTTCATGCGATCGACGAGCCGGCGCGCCTCGCGCAGCCGGGCCGCGAGGTGGTCGTGCGCCTCGCCCGACAGGAACTCCTCGATGAGCTTGCGCTCGTCCTCGCCGAGCAGCGCGGTCCGCGCCTCCACCTGCGCCCCGATCTCGGAGAGCGCCTCGCGAGCGGAGTGCGTCCGCGCTCCGAAGACGAACTGGCAGCGGAGCACGTCGCCCGCACGCGAGGTGAGGAGCCGCATCTCTGCCGGGAGCTGGCCGTGCAGCTCGCTCTGCCGCTGCATGACCCGGTTCTCGGCCGACGCGCGCTCCTCCTCCGTGCCGCCCTTCTCGATCGCGGCGTCCACGCGCCGGGCGGCCTCGAGCGCCCCGGTGTAGCTCGCCGCGTCGGGCGCCTCCGCGGGCGCGAGCCCCGCCTCGGCGAGGAGCCCATCGCGCGCCACCTGATGGAAAGCCTCTGCTGCCGACTTCCGTCGCTCCTCGCACGCCGCCACGGCCTCCTCGGCGACCGCGGCGGCTGCATCGAGCGCGCCCTTCCGCTCGTCGAGGGTGCTCTTCTCGCGGACCGCGGTCGCCGCGCCCGCGCGAGCTGCGTCGGCGGCGGTGCGCTCCTCGTCGATCCTGCGCAGCACCTCTTCGACGGCCGCACCGGAGGCGTCGCGCAACACGTCGGCTCGCGCACGCGAGGTCGACGCCTCGGCGGCGGCCTCGCCGGCGAGTGTCCCCGACCCGGCGGACGCGGCCTCGAGCTCCCGGGCCGCCACGCCGGCGCCGTCCGCTGCGGCACGCGCGGTGGCGAGGGCCTCGGCGGAGCCGAGAAGCCTCTCCGCGGCCGTCTCGAAGGCGCGCGTCCTCGTGGCGAGCCCATCGGGATCGCGCGCCCAGGCCGCGAGCCCGCGGTCGGTGGCTGCGATGTCGAGCGCCGCGGCGGCCCTGGAGCGCGCTGCGGTGGCCTCGCGGGCATGTCCCTCGGCCGCGGCGAGCGCCTCGCGAGCCGACGAGAGGGCCTCGGCCCGCGCCCCGACGCGCGCCTCGGCCAAAGCGTGCGCCGCGGCACTCGGGACCGCGTCGAGCTCCCGTACGAGCTGGCCGAGACGCTCTTCCGCCTCCGCGGCTCGACGCTCCGACGCCGCGACGCGCGCGGCGAGGGGTTCCATCCGCGCCGCCAGGTCGGCGAGGCGCCGCGCCCGCTCCTCCTCGCGCGCTCCAGCGCCGACGAAGGCGGCCGCCGGCTTGGAGTGCGCGCCCGCGAGCGCGCCCATTCTGAAGCGGCCGTCGGCGGCGACCCAGGTGGCTCCGGCGGCATCCTCTCCGGCCTCGGCCCATCCGACCACGGCGAGCGCCGCCCGCGCCGCTTCCGCCGACACCCCTCCAGCCGCGACCGGCACGAGCACGTCGGCCAGCGTCTTCCCTGCCGCAGACGGTCCACGCAGCACCGCGTCTCCCGTCAGCGGATCGAGGACGACGCCGCTCGGCTCGACCCAGGCGTCGAGGAGCCCCGACGCCTCCAGCGCAGCCTCGATGTAGGCCTCGCGGCCGCGGGCGCCCTCGCCGAAGTCGCAGAGGAGGTAGAGCGGCGCTCCCGGGCGATCCGCCGGACGCTCCCTGCGCCACGCGGGCGGCGCCGGAAGTGGATGCGGTGCCGCGGCGAGCGCGTCGCGCTCCCTTGCGAGGAGGGCGTGCTCGTCGCGCCAGCGTCTCGCCTCCTCCAGCGCCCCGGCGCGCTCCCCGGCGAGCGCCTCGCGGACAGGCGTGGCACGGCGCGCGGCCTCGGCGGCGGCGTGGCGCGGCTCGTTCCCTCTCCCGTCCGCGTCGCTCCAGGGCAATATCCGGAGCCCGTCCCGCCACGCGCAGAAGGCCTCGAGCCACGCCTCGAGCGCCGCCGAGGCGGCTCCCTCCGCATCGAGGAGCGCGCCCCGCGCGGTGTCGACGTCGGCCGCGCGCTCGCGGGCGCGCTCCTCCGCGCGCCGCGCGGCAATGTCCGCTGCCGCGAGCGCCTGGGCGAGCGCACGCAGGGCCGCGAGCGCTGCCTCCCGCTCGTCCAGGAGCGCCTCGAGCGCGCTCCGGGCTGCGGCCACCTCGCCTCCCGCCGCGAGGGTGTCCACGCTGGCGTGGAGGGGGCCGAGCGCGGCGTCCGAAGCGCGGGAGCTCGCCGCATCGCGCGCGCGGTCGAGCTCTGACGTCTTTCGGTCGACCTCTCCCCTCGCGCTCTCAGCCTGCCGCATGGCGCGGGTCGCGCGGCGAGCGTCGTCGTCGGCGCGCCGCACGGCTTCTTCGCGCCGACGCTCCGAGGCGCGCGCGGACGCCTCCGCCTCGTCGAGGTCGCGCGCCGCCCGGAACTCGTCGGAGGCCTCGAGCGCCCGGGTGCGGGCGGCGTGCTCGCGCTCCGCGGCGGCGAGCTGGGTTGCGCGCTGCTCGAGCGCCTCTCGCTGCGCCAGAACCTCGTCGCGCTCGGCCACGCGCTCGCGCGCCTCGGAGCGCGCCTTCTGGTACGCGCTCTCGGCGCGGGTGAGCTCGACCGCACGCCCCTTCACGAAGGCGCGCGCGTAGTCGCGATACACGCCCTCGAAGCCGGCGAGCGTCGAGCGCACGCGCTCCAGGCCCTCGAGGTCGGCGCGGCGGTGATCGAGCCGCTCGAAGCCCTCGGCGATGGGCGCGACCACCGCCGGATCGAGCGGCGGGAGGCTCGAGGTGAGGAAGCCGGAGAGCCCATCGACGTCGAGCGCCTTCGAGAGCTGCGGGCGGCGCAGGTGGAGGAGCGTCTCGACGAGCGCGGCGTACTGCTCGTCGGGCATGCCGAAGAGGCGCGCGTTCACGGCGCGGCGATAGTCGCCGTGCCGCTCGAAGACCTGACCGGCGGGCCCGAGCGCCTCGCCGAGCTCGCTCCGCGTGAGCGGACGGCGATCCTCGCCGGTGAAGCGCACATCGCGGTCTGGCCGCTGGGACGTGACGAAGAACCACGCCTCGACGTCGGTCGAGCTGCGCCGGGCCTTGAGGCCTGCGCCGATGGTGAAGAAGACCGGCACGCCTTGCTCGATGCGGCCGAGCTCCAGCCATACGTAGCCCAGGCGTTGCTGGGCGTCGGGGTCTGCGTCGTTGATGAGGTTCCAGCGCATCGGGCGCGCGTTGCTGCCGAAGGGGTCGAGGCGCTGCGGCGCGAGATCGGCGTCGAGGAGGAATGGGAAGATGAGCTCGACCGCCTTCGTCTTGCCCGCCTCGTTCCGGCCGCGGAGAAGGAGCCTCCCGCGCCGGAAGACGAAGCGCCGGTCGTCGTACTCCCAGACGTTCTGGATGCCGGCGCGGAGCACGGTCCACCGCTCGCGGTCGGGCTCGGGGAGGCGGTTCGGTTCAGAGGCGCGCGCGTCGAGCATGATCACCTCACGGGGCGAGCGGCGCAGGCGCGAAGCGCGCCGCCGCGGGGAGCGCCGTCCAGCCTCTGTCTCGGCTCGCGGCGAGGCCGAAGGCAGCCAGGACGGCGAGGGCGTCCCCGGCGAGGCGCGCCGTGCCGGCGTCGCCGTCCTCGTACTCCTTCGACCACTTCGCGCCGTAGTCCTCGCGCAGAGCGGCGACCCGCTCGATCACGTCGGCGTTCGCGACGGCGGACGACCTCGCCTCTTCCGCGAGCCACTCGCAGAGGAGGAGCGCGGCATGCTTCACCGTGGAGCTGCCGTCCGGGAAGAGCGTGTCGGCGAGCTCGCCCTCTGGATCGACGGCGGCGAGGCCTTCGAGGCGGCGCTCCACCACGAGGCCCACGTCGCGCTCGAGCCGCTCGTAGACGAAGGCGCGCCCACCCTCCAGCCACTCGCAAGCGCGGGGCGCCAGCTCGTCGAGGTAGACGACCGGGTCGTCGAGGAGGCGCCGGAAGACGGTGTGCCGGGCGCGGGCGCGCTCGCCTTCGTCCGTCTGGGCGGCCTCCTCCTCCGTCATCGCCTCCGGCG
>DASWDS010000114.1:0-1932 GCA_036395165.1 Anaeromyxobacteraceae bacterium
GTACGACGTATACGGACGCGCGCCGCCGCGCGAGCGCGGCCTCGACCTCGAGGGCTACGCCGGGTCGCGCCCGGTGCGCATCGGGAACGCCGCGAGGGACCAGCTCCAGCTGGACGTCTACGGCGAGGTGGTGGACGCCGCCACCCAGCTCGTGCGGCAAGGGGTGCGCCTCGACCGCGAGACCGGGCGCATGCTGGCCGCGCTCGGCGACTACGTCTGCCGTCACTGGCGCGACCCGGACGACGGCATCTGGGAGCCCCGCAGCGGCCGCCGCCAGCACACGCACTCGAAGGTGCTGTGCTGGGCCGCCCTCGACCGGCTCCTCGGGCTCCACGATCGCGGGCACCTCGTCCGCGCGCGGGCGGACGACCTCGCCCGCGAGCGCGCCGCGCTGCGCGAGGCCATCGAGCGCGCGGGCTACGCCGAGGCGCTCCGGAGCTACACCCAGGTCTTCGGCGGGACCGAGGTGGACGCCGCGCTCCTGCAGCTCCCCTGGTACGGGTACCTCCCCGCGAGCGCGCCGCGGATGCGCTCCACCTTCGCCCGAATCGAGCGCGACCTCGGCGCCCGCTGCGGGCTCCTCTACCGGTACCGCCCCCAGGATCCCGGCTGGCGCGAGGGCGCCTTCGGCATCTGCGGGTTCTGGGCGGCCGAGTACCTCGCCCTCGGCGGAGGGTCGGCGGACGAGGCGGAGTCGCGCATCGCGGCGCAGCTCGGGTACGCGAACGACGTGGGCCTCTTCGCGGAGGAGGTGGATCCCGGCACCGGCGATGCGCTCGGCAACTTCCCTCAGGCGTTCACGCACATCGGCCTCGTGAACGCCTGCCTCTCGCTCACCAACCGGCTCACCGGGCGCGAGCAGCTCTCACACCAGCGGCGGCTGCCCGACGCGGCCGCCACCGAGGAGGTCGCGCCGTGACCTTCGGCGAGTGGGCGCTCTGGGGGTTCGCCGCCACGGTCGTGCTGACGACGCTCATGGCGGGGAGCCAGGGCCTCGGCCTCACCCGCATGAACCTGCCCTACATGCTCGGGACGCTCGTCACGTCCGACCGCGATCGCGCGAAGGTGCTCGGGATCGTGATCCACCTCCTGAACGGCTGGATCTTCGCGCTCCTCTACCTGGCGGCGTTCCACGCCTGGGGCGGCGGCAGCATCGCGCGCGGCGCCCTCGTCGGTGCGGTGCACGCGGCCTTCGTGCTCACCGTCGTCATGCCCGCCTTCCCCGGCGTCCACCCGCGGATGGCCGGCGAGCACCAGGGGCCGGGCCGCCTCCTCGAGCCACCGGGATTCCTGGCGCTTCACTACGGGTACCAGACGCCCGTGTCGGTGCTCCTGGCGCACGTCGTCTACGGCGGGATCCTGGGCGCCTTCTACCACCTCGGATGAGGGAGGGAGCGCCAGGTCGAGCGCGCCAGCGCCCGGCGGACGGCACCTGCGATGGCTACCCTCCGATGGGCGCGAGCGGCCCGGATGGCCATCCCGACCGGAGCGCCCGACCGCGAGACGCTTCGCAAGCTCGGCGTCGATCCGCAGCGCGTCTTCCGGACGGTGCCCGAAGGCGCGGAGGCCTCGCCTCGCGGTCGGTGAGGCCCGCGATCAGGCGCGCCACCCTCTTATGTGGGCCTCGTTTGGGGCGGCCTACACCCTCTCCCGGTTGCCGATCGGGCGGGCGATGCACAGGTGTCTTGATGCTCTCAGCTGACCGAGGCACCCGTGAACACCGCTCAGGCTCGCAACAGCTCCCACCTCGTGTGCTGCCCGCTCTGCGGGGAAGAGTTCAACCTCCTCGCGGCGCCATGGTGCGGCTGCGACCGTGGCCACCCGTCGAAGATCTGCCCGCGCTGCGAGAAGTGCCTCTGCAGCCACCCCGACTACGCCCGCGCCTCGCTCTGGCGCGATCCGCCTGCTGCCCTCCGGACCGTCGGGTTCGAG
>DASWDS010000115.1:0-2353 GCA_036395165.1 Anaeromyxobacteraceae bacterium
TGAGGCTCTTCGCGGCGAGCCACACGAGGAGCGCCGCGGCGGCGAAGAGCGCCAGCCCGAGCAGCGACGCCTCGCCCCAGAACGCCGCGCGCCGGTCGCGGAGCGGCGCCTCCGAGAGGAAGCTCACGATGGTGAGCGCCCCGACGGCGCGCCGGACGCGCCAGCCCCCGCCGACGACCTCGATGCCCGATCCGGCCGCCGGCGGTCCGGAGAGCATCCCCGGGGCACCGTCGCCCGCGCGCGCCACGAGGGCGCCGCCCTGGGTGACGATGGCGGTCGGCGCGCCCGTCGAGAGGTGGACGAGCTCCGCGGCGGCCGCAGGCCCCTTCGTCGCGAGCCAGCGCGCGCCGTGCTCCTGAGCCGAGCGGGCGTCGTCGAGGTACTGGGCGTCGGAGTCGGTGCGGTAGCGCGCGTACGCGACCGAGCCGATGAGGAGCGTCGCGATCGCGAGCAGGCCGTAGCAGACGACGAGCACCCTCCCCCGCAGCGTCCCGCCCTCGCGGCCGTCCACCGACCCGAGCTCGACGATCGCGGTGGCGACGCTCGCCGCGCCCACCGAGTAGCCCAGCATCGCGGTCATGACGGCGAAGGCCGCGCCGGCGGCCGCGGCGGCGACCGCCAGATCGGGCGCGAGCCCCTGCCGCACCTCGAGCATGACGACGACCGCCACCAGGCCGCCCGACAGGAGCAGCAGCACGCCCGCGATCCGCGCCGGGAGGCGCAGCGCGCTGAGGGTGGCGCGGCGGCGGAGCGGGCCGCGCTCGTCCTCGGACTCGGCGTCGAGCGCGCGCCGGATGGTCGCGGCGAACCGGCCGATCGCCGCAGCCGCCACGAGCCCGGCGGCGAGCATCGCGGCCGGGATCGCCAGGCGCACGCTGTCGCGCTGTGCGCCGGTGAGCGGAAAGAGCGACGACGCCACATACCAGCCCACGGCGGCTGGGACGACGAGGGCGGCGAGCAGGCGCGCGGCGAGAGACTGGACGAAGGACATGCGGGCGGGGAGTCTATCGCGTGCAGCCCCTGCCGGGATCGAGCCGGGAATCGCCTGAATGACCATACGTGCAGCGTCACGCAACGGCACGTTTTCATGGGCAAAACCGCGCGTCTGGGCAGGCCCACCGCGCCGGAGGCTCGGGTCGCGAGCGGCGCCCCGCGCGCGAAAAGCCTCGATCATTCCAGGGCTTGGTTGAAAGCGCCCATGGGGTGTGCTACGCCCACGGGATGCGCATCAAGCGCCTCGATATCGTCGGCTTCAAGTCCTTCATGGACCGCACGGTCGTGTCCTTCGGCGGCGGCGTGACGGGCGTCGTCGGGCCGAACGGTTGCGGCAAGTCGAACGTCGCCGACTCCATCCGCTGGGTCCTCGGAGAGCAGTCCGCCCGGCAGCTCCGCGGCCGCTCGATGGAGGACATCATCTTCAACGGCTCGGAGTCGAAGGCGCCCCTCTCGATGGCCGAGGTGATGATCACCTTCGAGAACGACCGGCCGAGCGAGCTGCCGGCGCAGTACCAGGGCTTCTCCGAGATCGTGGTGGGCCGGCGCCTCTTCCGCACCGGCGAGTCGGAGTACCTCATCAACAAGGTCGTGGCGCGCCTCCTGGACGTGAACGACCTCTTCATGGGGTCGGGCGTCGGGCGGACCGCGTACTCGATCATCGAGCAGGGCCGCATCGGCCAGATCGTCTCCGCGCGCCCCGAGGACCGGCGCTCCATCATCGAGGAGGCGGCCGGCATCACGAAGTACAAGAGGCGCCGCGAGGCGGCCGAGCGGAAGATGGAGGCGACGCAGCAGAACCTCATGCGCGTCGCCGACATCGTGCAGGAGCTCGGCAAGCAGCTCGAGAGCCTCAACCGGCAGGCGCGCAAGGCCGAGAAGTACAAGGCGCTGCGCGCGGAGATCCGCGAGCTCGAGCTGGCGCAGGCGGCGAGCCGCTACCTCGAGCTCACCGCGGTCCGGCGCGCCGCGGAGGAGCAGAAGACCGCGCTCGACGCGGAGGCGCAGGAGATCGCGGCCCGCCTCGGCGAGGTGGACCGGTCGATTGACGCCGAGCGCGTGCGCCTGGGCGAGGTCGAGCGGCGCGCGGCGGAGCTGGCGCAGCGCGAGCACGAGCTGGAGAGCCAGGAGCGCGTCTCGCAGGTCTCGGTCGAGGCGGCCGCGCGCGAGCTCGAGCAGATCGGCGAGCGCACCCGGGCGCAGGCCTCGGAGGTGGAGGCGCTCAAGGCGCAGGCCGAGGCGCTCGCCGCGGAGCGCGAGGACCTGGAGCGACAGCGCGAGGAGCTGGGCGCGCTCGGCGGCGCCGACGAGGCGCGCCTCGCCGAGGCGGAGGTGAAGATCCGCGACCTCGCCCGCGACG
>DASWDS010000116.1:0-3730 GCA_036395165.1 Anaeromyxobacteraceae bacterium
GCCGACCATCCACAGCTCCGCGTCGGGGTGGCGCGCCCGCACCGCCTCGAACGCTCGGAGCGCGTCGGGCCCTCCCTTCAGCGCGAACGCCTTCCCCACGAAGAGGAGCGCCTTCTCGCGCGGCGGGGGCGGGCCGGTCGCGTCCGCGGGCGTCACGTTCGGCCCCGCGCCGACGACGTGCACGCGCGCCGCGCTCACGCCGTAGTCGCGCGCGAGCGACGCCTTCACGTGCTCGCTCATGACGAAGATCGCCTCGGCGCCGTGGTACACGGCGGCCTCGCGCCAGCGCCACCCCTCGTGGAACGGGATCGGCGGGTCGAGCCCCGGGACCGGATCGTAGGCCTCGTTCAAGGCTCGCGTGTGATCGCAGTAGAGGTAGTACGGCGCCCTGCCGCGCCGGCACGGCGCGAAGAGCACGCCGGCCTGGAGCACGACGTCGGGGTGCGCCTCCCGTACGGCGCGGTCGCAGCGCGCGGAGAGCCGGTCGAAGGCCAGGCAGGTGTGCACGTACCAGGGCTTCCAGTGCGCCCGGAAGCGAGCCATGGCGGCCGCCGTGGCGAGGACCGGGTCGACGGCCACGTTCGGGACCCGCAGGCGGCCGAGCTGGCGCTTGTAGAGGAAGCCGTCCACCGGGTCGAAGATGCGCACCTCGTGGCCGGCGGCGCGGAGGCGCTGCAGGACGGCCGCCGTGACGCCCGACTGCGGGCCGTAGTTGAGGTAGAGGATTCGCAAGAGCGCCGCTCGCTCCGACAATGTAGGTACTCGGCGCCACGCGCAGCCCGCGCGGGAAGGATCGCGCCGCGCGCGCGCCGCGGCGTGCGGGCTTCGCTCGACCGCGGCGAGCATCGAGGTACAATTCCAGGGCTCGTGCTCCCTACCCCGACCAGCTTTCGCCCGGAGTCGCTCGTCGGGACGACCCTCGATGGGCGCTACCGGATCATCTCGCACATCGCCAGCGGCGGGATGGGGTCGATCTTCCGCGCCGAGCACGTCTACATGCGGAAGGACCTGGCGCTGAAGGTGCTCAGGCCCGACCTCTCGACCTTGCCCGACATCGCGGAGCGGTTCCGGCGCGAGGCCGAGATCGCCGCCTCGCTCGAGCACGACAACATCGTGCGCGTCACCGACTTCGGCCGCAGCCCCGAGGGCTGGCTCTTCCTCGCCATGGAGCTGCTCGAGGGCGAGAGCCTGTTCGATCGGCTCCGGCGCTCCGGCCCGCTCATGCCGGAGGAGGCCATCCGGATCCTCGTCCAGATGTGCCGCGGACTCGAGGCCGCGCACGCGCGCGGCGTCGTCCACCGCGACCTCAAGCCCGAGAACATCTTCCTCACCGCCAAGCCGGCGGGCCTCGTGAAGATCCTCGACTTCGGGATCGCGAAGCTCACCGATCCGCAGTACGTGAGCGACACGCAGGTCGGGATGGTGGTGGGCACGCCCGAGTACCTCTCGCCCGAGCAGGCCATGGGCACCGCCGTGGACGGCCGCGCCGACGTCTACGCGGTAGGCCTCATCGGCTGGCGCATGCTGGCCGGCCACCATCCGTTCAAGGCAGACGACGCGCGCGGCCTCCTCATGATGCAGGCGACGAAGCCGGTGCCGCCGCTCACCGACCCGCGACCCGACCTCGCGACGTGGCCCGGCCTCCTCGCCGCCATCGCCCGCGCCTGCGCGAAGGACGTCGCCGCGCGCCACCAGGGCGTGGGCGAGCTGGGCATGGAGTTCGAGGCCTGCCTCGGCTCGCTCGACAGCATCCCGAAGGCGCCGCGCACCGAGAGCCGCTCGCGGGCCTTCGCGACCCCGCCCGACCCCGCCTTCTCGACGCCCACCGTCGAGGAGACGGTGACGCTGGCGCCGCAGCCGGCCGCGCCCACGCCGCCGATCGCGCGCGCGGTCATGCTCGTGCGGGCCCACCGCCTCGCGTTCGCCGCTGGAGCGGCCGCTGCGCTGCTCTTCCCGGCCTCGCTCGTCCTCGCGCGCTGGCTCGAGGGGCGGCCCGTGGCGCAGGCGCAGGAGCTGCTCGCCGCCGATCGGCCCGAGGCCGCGCGCGACGTCGTCGCGCCGGCCGTCCTGCGCCGCCCGTCGGATGCGCGCCTGCGGGTCCTGCTGGGGCGCGCCCTGCACCGGATCAAGGGCCAGGTCGCGGCCGGCGTGGAGGCGTACGCCGCCGCCCTCGACCTCGACGCGCACGCGCTCGACGGCGCTGCCCTCGCCGACCTGGCGGCGGACCTCGGCCAAGACCACAGGGTCGCCGATCGTTCCGCGCGGCTCCTGGCCCGCGCCGGCGCACCCGCCATCCCGGCCGTCCTCTCCGCCGCGCGCGCCGGTCCGTCCGGGGCGCGGCTGCGCGCCCTCGAGGTCGCGCGCGAGCTGGGGGCCGAGGATCGCATCGACGTCGTGGCGGCGTACGTGGCGCTGCTCGGGGACGTGGACTGCGACGTGCGCCGCGCCGCCGCGCGCCGGCTGGGCGAGATCGGGAGCCCCGCGGCGCTCCCGATGCTCCTCGAGCTCGCGCGGCAGGTTCGCGAGATCCGGGGCCTCTTCGGCCTGCCCCAGCGGGTGCCGGTCTGCGGCGCGTCGGAGGCCGACCTGGCGGCGCGCCGGATCGAGCACGACGGCGCGGCCGCCCGCGCTACGCCGTCCAAGCCCGCGCGCTGATGGCGCGTGGCGGACGCGGCGCCCCCGTGCTAACAACCCCGCGGTTTCCCGTTCACGCGGAGGCATGGCATGGCGCAGGTGGAGCTCACGGCGGCGGCGGCGATCGAGGTCGAGGCGGGTCTCCTCGCCGTCCCCGTCTTCGAGGAGGACATGTCGGGCTCGCCGCGCGGCGTCGTGCTCGACCTCGACCGGAAGCTCGAGCGCCACCTCTCGGCCGCGGCCAAGGAGGAGGGATTCCGCGGCAAGCCCGACGAGGCGCTCCAGCTCCACACGGTCGGGAGGCTGCCGGCGGCCCGCGTCATGCTCCTCGGCCTCGGGCCGCGGGCGAAGGCCGACGCGATCGCGCGCGCCGGGTTCGAGCCGCTCCGGATGGCGGCCGGGAAGGCCGCCCGCGCCGCCGCCAGGGCGGGCGTCCAGGAGCTGGGCGTCGCGCTGCCGGGCGAGCTCACGGCGGCGGGGGCCGCCCGCGCCGTCGCGGAGGGGGCGCTCCTCGGCGCGTACAAGTTCGAGCGCTACAAGAGCGAGAAGCAGGAGAAGCGGGCGCTGCGCACGGTGGTCATCGCGACCGGCGACGGGCCCGCGCGCGCGGCCGACGTGAGGGAGGCGGCGCGCCTCGGCCAGAGGATCGCCGCCGCGGTGGCGTGGGCACGCGACCTCGTGAACGAGGCGCCCATGCACTGCACGCCGACCCGCCTCGCGCGCGCCGCCCAGGAGCTGGCGCGCGAGGCCGGCCTCGCCTGCGAGGTGCGCGGACCGAAGGAGATCGCCTCGCTCGGGATGGGCATGTTCCTCGGCGTGACGCGCGGGTCCGCCGAGCCGCCGCGCCTCGTGAAGGTCTCGTGGGAGCCGCGCCGGGGTGCCGGCGCGCCGCCGCTCGTCCTCGTGGGCAAGGCCATCACCTTCGACTCGGGCGGCCTCTCGCTCAAGCCCACCGAGAGCATGGTCACGATGAACAGCGACATGGCCGGGAGCGCGGCCGTGCTCGCCACGATGAGGATCGTCGCCGAGCTCGCGCCGCCCTTCCCCGTGCACGTGCTCCTCGGCGCCTGCGAGAACATGCCGGGCGGCCGCGCCT
>DASWDS010000117.1:0-2143 GCA_036395165.1 Anaeromyxobacteraceae bacterium
CGCTTCTTCAAGGAGTTCTCCTTCCCGGGCGGGATCGGCAGCCCGAGACCGACTCCGCCCGAGCGCGCGCCCGGCACCCCGAGATCTCGCTCCTCGACCGCCCGCGGCGGAGCGGCGCCTCGGGCTCGTTCGCCTTCTCGAAACCCCGCGCCGCGGCGTCCCAGCGGCCCGCCTCGAGATCGGCTCGCGCCCGCGCGAACGGGCCTGCGATGAAGAGCGGCACCGCGTCCGCCTCCGTGAACGGCGCCGGGGGCGCTTCCAGGGGTCCGGCCGGCGTGGAGGCCGCCGCCGCTCCGCCCCCCTTCCCGGCGTCAGGCGAGGCAGGCTCCGGGGCAGCGCCGGGCGGCGAGCCTTCGGCGCTCGCGGCGGTGGCGAGAGCGCAGGCGAGGGAGCAGGCGAGGAGCTTGTTCATCGGGGCGGACAGTGCGACGGCGCCGGCGGCGGGTCAAGGCGCCGCCTGTGAAACGCTCGGCCCCGCCTGGCCATTTCAGGCCGTCACCACGCACCCCCGATCGCGGTTAGGATCGCGACCAGGTGGACATCCGCACCCAGGCGACCTTGCTCGCAGCCATCGTGACGCTCGCGCTCGCGGGCGCCGCGCTCCTGCGCGACAACCGGCCGCGCGTCTTCACACTCTTCGCCATCTTCTCGGCGAACCTGGGGGTCTTCTCGCTCGCGGACTTCTTCCGCCGCTGGCCCGGCGCGGAGCTCGGCTACGACGGATGGGAGCGCATCGCCGTCATCACGGGCGCCCTCCTCCCGGCCACGACCCTCGCCTTCTTCCTCGAGTTCCTGGGCGTCGCCCGGCGGCCGGCGCGCCGGGCGCGCAACGCGATGTTGGCGGGCTCGCTCTCCGGGTTCATCGTCGCGGCCTCGCCCCTCGTCCGGCTCTCGATCCCGAAGCTGGTGGTCACCGCCTACGTGGTGGGCGGCATGGTGGCCGTCCTCACCGTCCTGTGGAACCGGATGCGCGGGGCGCCCACCCGTGTCGAGCGCGCGCGCCTGCTCTACCTCTTCATCGGCGCCTGCGTCGCGATCGCCCTCTCCACGCTCGACGTCCTGCCGCGCTTCGGCGTGCCCTACCCGCTCGAGGGCCTCGGGGCGATCACCCTCACCATCTTCATGTTCTTCCTGTCGCAGACGCTCCTGCGACACCGGCTCCTCGACCTGCACGAGTTCCTCGGGAAGATCGTCGTCGTCACGGCGCTCGGGCTCGTCCTCGTCGCCATCTACGGCGGGCTCGTCTCGTGGGTCGGCAACCGGCCGGAGCTCTTCTACTTCAACACGCTCGTCGCCTCGTTCGTGATCCTGTCCCTGTTCGAGCCGATGCGCGACAAGGTCGAGGAGTGGGTCATCGTGACGCTCTTCCGCGAGCGCTACGAGCTCGTGCGGCACCTCGAGCAGCTCCGCGATCGGATCGCCACCGTCATCGACCCGGCCCGCCTCGGCACCGTGCTCCTCGACGGGCTCGCCGAGACCCGGCGCGTGACGCACGTCTCGCTGTGGCTCTTAGCCGACGATCGCCCCGGGTACCGCCTGCTCGACAGCCGCGGGCCCCCGCCGGCGCCCTTCCTCGACCCCGCCACCGCCCGCGCCCTCCTGGGCGCCGCCGGGGCCGGGCAGAAGGCCATCCTGCTCGAGAACATCGACCGGCGGATGGCCGAGCTCCGGGCCTACCTGCCTCCCGGCCCGAGCGACCGCGAGCCGCGCGGCGCGCCGGCGTCGGTGGGCGACGACCTGAAGCGGCTGCACGACGCGCGCGCGGCGATGACGACGATGCGCGCCGGGATCGCCATGCCGCTCGCGGCCGGCGACCGCGTGGTCGGGTTCCTGGCCTGCTGGGACGAGCGCGTCCAGGAGGCGTTCGCGTCGAACGAGATCGCTGCCCTCATCGAGGTGGCGGAGCGCACGGCCCTCGTCATCGAGAACTCGAAGCTCTACCAGCAGATGAAGGAACGCGACCGCCTGGCGGCGCTGGGCGAGATGGCGGCCGGCCTGGCGCACGAGATCCGCAACCCGCTCGGCGCCATCAAAGGCGCGGCCCAGCTTTTGACCCCGCCCGATAGCGGCGACGGCCACGGCGTGCCCGCCGAGGCGCGCGAGTTCCTCGGCATCATCGTCGAGGAGGCCAATCGGCTCAACC
>DASWDS010000118.1:0-28119 GCA_036395165.1 Anaeromyxobacteraceae bacterium
TCAGCTCCTGGTCTCGCTGAGCGACGGTGACGTGCGCGCCGCGCTCGCCGCGGCCGACACCGCCCTCGCTGGCGCGGCCGCGCACGAGCGGCGGATCCGCGAGCTCGCAGCGCAGCGTGCGGCGACGGCGTCCGAGCTGGAGCTGGCGGGCGCGCAGCGGGCGCAGGCCGAGGCCGCGGTGGCGGCGGCGCGCGCGACGCTCGCGTACACCCAGATCCGGGCGCCCTTCGCCGGCACCGTGCAGGCGCGCCGCAGCGAGCCGGGCGACCTCGTCGGCCCCGGACAGCCGATACTGGAGATCGAGGGCGATGCGCTCGAGCTGGTCGCGAGCCTCTCCGAGCCGGAGGCGCTCGGGATCGCGATCGGGACCGTGCTGGAGCTCGAGGCGAGCGGCCGCCGCAGCGAGGCGGTCGTCACCGCCCTCGCGCCAGGCGGGGATCCGCTGTCGCACCGCCGCGCGCTCCGGGCGCGCGTCCAGTCGCTCGAGGGCGAGCTCCGCTCCGGCGGGTTCGCGCGGCTGCGCGTGCCCGGCACGGCGGGCGGCGCCCCCGAGGCCTGGCTGCCGCGCAGCGCCCTCGTGGAGCGCGGCGACCTGACGGGCGTCTTCGTGGCGAGCGGCGGGCGCGCCGAGCTCCGCTGGATCGCGCTCGGGGAGTCCGCCGGCGAGCTCGTGGCGGTCCGGGCGGGCGTCCGGTCGGGAGAGACGGTCATCGATGCGCCCGGCGCGCTCCGGGATGGCGAGCCGGTCGAGGTGCTGCCGTGACCGCCGAGGCGCCGCTCGGGCTCGCCGGCCGGCTGGCCCGGCCGTTTCTCCGCTCCAAGCTCACGCCGGTCATCGTCATCGCCTCGATCCTGCTCGGGGTGCTCGCGGTCGTCCTCACCCCGCGCGAGGAGGAGCCCCAGATCGTCGTCCCGATGGTCGACGTGATCGTCCCGTTCCCGGGGGCGACGCCCGGGGACGTCGAGAGCCAGCTCGTCACCCCACTCGAGCGAAGGCTCTGGGGCATACCGGGCGTCGAGTACCTGTACAGCGCGAGCCGCGTGGGGGTCGGCTTCATCACGGTGCGGTTCAAGGTGAACGAGCCGCTCGAGCAGAGCCTGGTGAAGGTGCACCAGGAGCTCGCGGCCCACCCCGAGCTCCGCCCGCCCGGCGCGCTCCCGCCGACCGTCCGCGCCCTCACCATCGACGACGTTCCGTTCCTCGCGCTGACGCTCCACGCGGCCGAGCCGCTCCCGCCCGGCCAGCTCCGGACGCTCGCGGAGGAGGTGGCCCGCGAGATCTCCGACGTCCCCCGGACCGCCCAGGTCCGGGTGGTCGGTGGCGCCCGCCGCGTGATCCGGATCGAGCCCGAGCCCGAGCGGCTGCGCACCCTCCAGGTCTCGCTCGGGGAGCTCCACCGTGCGGTCGAGTCCGCGCAGGCGCAGCTCCCGGCCGGCGACCTGGTCGCGGGCGGGCGCCGCGTGGCGGTCGAGGCGCGCGGGTTCGCGCTCTCCGCAGCGGAGCTGCGTCGCGTGGTGGTCGCGGTCCGGGGCGGGCGGCCGCTCTACGTGGAGGACGTGGCGCGCGTCGTCGACGGTCCCGAGCCCGAGCCCGCGATCGTGCTCACCGCCTCGAAGGAGCGGCCCGGGTTCGAGCAGGCGGCGAGCATCGTGGTGGCGAAGCGGCCCGGGACGAACGCGACCGAGCTGGCGGACGCGGTGCTCCGGAAGGTGCAGACGCTCCGGGGTCGGCTCATCCCGGCGTCCGTCGAGGCGACCGTCACGCGCAACTACGGCGAGACGGCGGCGGAGAAGTCGAACGAGCTGATCGAGCACCTCCTCATCGCCACGCTCTCCGTCATCGCGCTGATCCTGGTCGCGATGGGCTGGCGCTCGGCCCTGGTGGTGGCGGTCGCGGTGCCCGTCACGCTCGCCCTGACCTTGGTCCTCACCTACCTGAACGGCTACACGCTGAACCGCGTCACCCTCTTCGCCCTCATCTTCTCGATCGGCATCCTCGTGGACGACGCGATCGTCGTGGTCGAGAACATCCACCGCCACATGTACCTGCCCGGCCCGCCGCGGAGCTTCGCGCGGGTCGTGCTCGAAGCAGTCGACGAGGTCGGGAACCCCACCATCCTCGCGACGGTGGCGGTGATCGCGGCGATCCTTCCGATGGCGCTGGTCCGCGGGCTGATGGGGCCGTACATGCGCCCCATCCCGGTGGGCGCGAGCGTCGCCATGGTCTTCTCGCTCGTGATCGCGTTCGTGGTGAGCCCGTGGGCGGCGATTCGGATCTTCCGCCGGGAGGCGCACCTCCCCGAGACCGACGCGACCGGGCTCCACCCCGCCGACCCCGAGCGCGACGCGCCCGAGCCGCTCCACGACCTCCCCTCCGCCCACCCGGAGAGCGCACCCGAGGGTCGGGTGGCGCGAGCCGACCGCCGCCTGATCCGCTGGCTCCTCGGGTCGTCGAAGGTCCGGCTCGGGTTCCTGGCCGGCGTGGCGGTGCTCCTCCTCGCCTCGGTCGGGCTCCTCTTCACCGGCGCGGTGAAGGTGAAGATGCTCCCGTTCGACAACAAGCGGGAGTTCCAGGTCCAGCTCGATCTCCCGGCGGGCGCCGCGCGAGAGGAGGCCCTCGCCCTCGGCCAGCAGGTGGCGCGGCGGCTCCTCGCCGAGCCCGAGATCGAGAGCGTCCAAGTCCACTCCGGCGTGGCCGCGCCGTTCACGTTCGTCGGCATGGTCCGCCACAGCTTCCTGCGCGAGGCGCCGGAGCAGGTCGACCTTCAGGTCAACCTGGTGAGGAAGGGGGAGCGGAGGGCGTCCAGCCACCAGCTCGCGGTCAGGCTCCGCCCGGTGATCGAGCGGCTCGCCGCCCCGGTCGCCGCGCGCGTGAAGGTCGTCGAGATCCCACCCGGCCCGCCGGTGCTCGCGACCCTCGTCGCCGAGATCTACGGCCCGCGCGCCGGGGAGCGCGATCGGATCGCGGGCGAGGTCCGGGACGCGTTCCGCGCGGTCCCCGGCGTGGTGGACGTGGACTCGACCCTCGACCCGACCACCCCCCAGGTCCTCCTCTCCGTCGATCGGGAGAAGGCGGCACTGCACGGCGTCGAGCCCGCGCAGGTCGTGCAGACGCTGGCGGCCGCCGGAGCGGGCGCTCCGATCGGGATGTTCCACGGGACCCGGGGCGCGGCCCAGGTGCCGATCGTCCTCCAGCTCGCCCCGTCCCGGCGCAGCCACCTCGATAGCCTCCTCGCCCTGACGGTCCCCGGCGCGAGGGGGGTCGTGCCGGTCTCCGAGCTCGTCCGCGTCGAGGAGGCGCGGGAGGCGCCCGAGATCCAGCACAAGAACCTCATGCCGGTCGCCTACGTCACCGGGGACCTCGCCGGCGCGATCGAGAGCCCGCTCTACGCCTTGCTCGCGCTGGAGAAGAAGATGGTCGGGATCCGTTCCGACGCCGGTGAGCAGCTCCCGCGGCACGGCCTCGACCACCCGGCCGACACCGAGCGTCCGGCCATCAAGTGGGACGGCGAGTGGCACATCACGCTCGAGGTCTTCCGCGATCTCGGGTTCGCCTTCGCGGCGGTGATGCTCCTCATCTACGTGCTCATGGTCGGCTGGTTCCAGAGCTTCACGATGCCGCTCGTGATCCTCGTCCCCATCCCGCTCTCGCTCGTGGGCATCCTCCCTGCGCACGGGCTGCTCGGGTCGTTCTTCACCGCGACCAGCATGATCGGGTTCATCGCCGGTGCCGGGATCGTCGTCCGGAACAGCATCATCCTGGTCGACTTCGCCGAGCTCAAGCTGCGCGAGGGGATGCCGCTCGCGGCGGCGGTCGAGGAGGCGGTCCTGGTGCGGTTCCGGCCCATGGCCCTCACCGCGCTCGCGGTCATCGTGGGAAGCGCGGTGATGCTCGCCGACCCCATCTTCCAGGGGCTTGCGGTGGCGCTGATGGCCGGCGCGATCGCGGCGACCCTCCTCTCGCGGTACGCCGTGCCGGTGCTGTACTTCGTGCTCGCGCGGCGCGGTCGGGCGGCGGAGCTGCAGCGCGAGGGCGCGGTCGCGGCGAGCGCGGCGGAGCCGCCGCGGGTCGCCGTGGCTGCGAACGCGCCGCTGCGGGCGGAGGTAGGCTGAGCGGGGCTCGCCGCTGCGCCTCGGGTGAGATGCGGGTGGACAGCAGCTCTTCTCCTGCCGCGAAGACGCGCAGCGACGACTGCGCGAGCGGCTGCCAGGCCTCATCCGTCAGCGGTTGAGTCGCGATCAGCGTGACGATCTGGTCGCAGCCGTCCTGGCGGCACACGCGGCGCATCGCGTGCAACCGAGTGTGCGCGTGGACCACGAGGTGCGTGCCATTGGCGAGAACGAAGTTGAATTCGCCCAGTCCGGCCAGCGACGCGACCGGTCGGCGCAGCGCGGCGACGAGCGTCGAGGGATCGACTGGACCCCATCCGCTCACCGCCTCGTGGATGGCATCCAGGAGAAAGCAGAACGCCAGCTCGGAGTCGGTGTCGCCCAAGGGGCGGAAGCGCTCGGACCGGAACCGAGGGTCGGCGTGGATCCCGGGGAGCCTGCCATTGTGGGCGAACACCCAGGACCGGCCCGCCAGCTCACGCTCGAACGGGTGAGTGTTCGCCCATGACCGAACGAACTCCGGCGGATTCGCCCGGCGCAGGTGAGCGACGACCTGATCGCTCACGAGATCACGCTGCTCGAGGGCGGCGAAGCAGGCGCTCGATGCGGCCGGACCGCTGTCCTTGAAGACTCCAGCCGCGCTCCCCTGGAACAGGGCGACGCCCCACCCGTCCGAGTGGGGGCCCGTCGCGCCCCCACGTGGTCTCAGCAGCGCCAGGGAATGAGCGACGCTCGTTGGCCGCCGCGCGCTCATGGCGAACAGCTCGCACATCGTCGACCTCCTGCGCTGGTCATGTGAGCCGAGCCGCTCGCCATGGGTTCGGCGCGACGAAATGACCGGTAGAGGTTCGGAGGTTCGGAGGGCCGGGGATGGCGACCGGTCCACGGCGGCCGGCTCGAACCCTCGGGGACCCGCCTGGCTCGCACGGCAGAGACACCGAGCCATGCGATCCCATGCCCCCTCTCCCGCCACGATTCTCGATGCCGTCCAGGCGCGCTACGCCACCCTGGCGGAGGGGTCCGACTCGCTGTCGTGCGGCGACGCGCTGGCTGGGGCGGCGCCGCTCACGGGCGAGGTGGTCGTCGACCTGGGCTGCGGGCGTGGCCGGGACGCGCTGCGGGCGGCTGCGCAGGTGGGATCGGCCGGCCAGGCGATCGGCGTCGACGCGAGCGGCGCCATGCTCCAGCAGGCGCGGTCGAACGTGCCCTCCGGCCTCCTGAACGTCCGGTTCGTGCAGTCCGAGCTCGCGGCCCTGTTCCTGGATGACCGCATCGCCGACGTGGTCATCTCGAGCTGCGCCATCAACCACGCGCCGGACAAGGCGGCGGTCTATCGGGAGATCCACCGCATCCTGAAGCCGGGCGGGCGGTTCGTCGTTGCCGACGTGGTCTGCGACTCCGAGCTTCCGGACACGGTGCGAAACGATCCCGACGCATGGGCGGCCTGCTATGGGGGGGCCATTCCGATGCGTGACTATGTCGCAGCGATCGAGGGGGCGGGCTTCGCGAGGATCGAGGTCCTGAGGCGCACCGCGCCCTATTCGAAAGCTGCAGTGCTCGTGCGCAGCATCACCGTGAGGGGATACCGACCATGATCGAGAAGGTGGAGCTCTCGGAGAAGGACCTCCGAATCCTGGTGCAATCGCTCGGCAACTGCCTGGTCACCTGCCAGCGCAAGGCGGGTCAGCCCGATGCGCCGTGCGAGGACTGCGACGCGGCGCGCGAGCTCCAGAAACGACTCCAGGACCAGCTCGCGGCCTGACGGCCAGAAAGGAGAAGCGCACGTGAAGATGCTGACCAAGCCGAAGCAGGGCTCGTGCTGCGTGCCCGAGAAGGCGGCGCAGTGCTGTGCCAAGGCGTCCCGACTCGTCTCGGGCTGCCACGATTGATCCACGCGGGGGAGGGCGTCCGCCCTCCCCCGCCCCTCCATCGATCGCCGACGAGGTGGGCGCGACCGCGTCCACTCCGGGACGATCCATCCCGAGGTTCGAGATGAACATGCACGTGAAGGAGATCTCGGGCGCGCAGTTCGACGCCGAGGTGCTCGCATCCGACGCGCCCGTCGTCCTCGACTTCTATTCGACGGAGTGTCCTCCGTGCGAGGCGCTGGCCCCGAAGTTCGACGCCGTCGCCGAGCAGTTCGCGGGCCAGGCGCGCTTCCTCAAGGTCTTCCGGCAAGCCAACCGCGAGCTCGCGCAGAAGCTGGGCGTGACCGGCAGCCCGACGCTGCTCTTCTTCAGGCGCGGCATCGAGGTGGCTGCTCGCCTGTCCGGTGACGAGATCAAGCGGACGGCGCTCAAGGCGTCCGTCGAGTCGATGCTCCAGGAGCCGAGACATGGCTGAGCGCTACGACGTCATCGTGGTGGGCGCAGGACCGGCGGGCCTCACCGCCGCCATCTACGCGGCGCGCGCGCGCCTCCGGACGCTCGTGCTCGACGAGAGCATCCCCGGCGGCCAGGTGAAGACCACGCACAAGGTGTCGAACTATCCAGGGTTCCCCGAGGACGTGAAGGGCTCGGAGCTCGCCGCGGCGTTCGCGAAGCAGGCCGAGCGCTTCGGCGCGCGCATCGCCCGTGCGATCGAGATCACGAAGCACGATCTCGGGGGACCCCTCAAGCGCTTCGAGCTGGACGAGGGGGAGGAGGTCGAGGCCCCTGCCGTGATCGTCGCGACGGGCGCGAAGCCGCGGGATCTGGGCGTCCCGGGCGAGACGAAGTTCAAGGGGGGCGGCATCTCGTACTGCGCGACCTGCGACGGCGCGTACTTCGAGGGGAAGGACATCCACGTCATCGGCGGCGGCAACTCGGCGGTCGAGGAGTCGCTCTTCCTCACGCAGTTCGCCCGCACCGTCACGATCGTCCATCAGCTCGACACGTTCCAGGCGGAGCCGGCGAGCGCGCAGGAGGCGCTCGCGAACCCGAAGGTGAGGGTGATCTGGGATTCGGAGCCGCGCGCCTTCCTGGGCGAGACGTCGCTCGAGAAGCTGCGCATCGAGAACGTGAAGACGCACGAGGTGCGCGAGCTCGCGACGGACGGCGTCTTCGTCTTCATCGGGATGGTGCCGCGGACGGATCTGCTGAAGGGCCTCGTCCCGCTCGCCGCGAGCGGCTACGTCGAGACGGACGAGTCGATGGCCACGCCGGTGCCCGGCCTCTTCGCGGCTGGAGACATCCGCGTGAAGCGGTTCCGCCAGATCACGACCGCGGTCGCGGATGGCACCATCGCCGCCCTCGCGGCGCAGCGCTTCCTGAAGGACCGCCGCTGAGGCGAGCCGAGTCGCCCCCGGGGAGGAAGGACTCACTATCAGGGGACGAGCCCGTAGTGGCGCGCACCCAGGCCGTAGAGCTCCCTCACCGGACGGCAGTCCGGCGCGAGCGGCGTCCCCTCGCGCTCGGCCGCGAGCGCGCCGCAGCCGCCGCCGCACACCGTCGCGAGTGAGCAGGCACGACAGGCCGGGATCGTCTCCACGCTGCGCTCGCGCCAGCGCGCGATGGCTTCGTCATCCCGCACGATCTCGGGATGGAAGCTGCCGAGGCGATAGCGCGGGTTTCCGACGGTCGCCGTGCAGCCGTAGAGCCCGCCGTCGGGCGCGAAGGCCCACTCCTTCTTCGTCGCGGGGCACGCGTCGAAGTTGGGTGCGGGCAGCTCGCCCGTCTCCGCGAGGTGGCCGATGCCGTGAAACCGCGGCCGATGAAGCTTGCGCAGCGCCGGGTGCGCCTCGGCGAGCTCCACGAACCGCGTCCACAGCTCGACGCGGTCGAAGAGATCGTCGCGCCTCTGCCGGGAAGCGCAACCGAAGAGCTCGTAGTTGCGCCCGATCTGCGTCTTGAACCGCTCCTGGGGCAGATCGAGCCAGCCCCTGGCCTCCGCGACCGCCGCCAGCCCGGGGAGCTCCGGCAGGTTCTCCCTGTCCGCGACGACGCGCAGGTTCACCGGGACCCGAGCCCGCACGAGCGCGTCGATTCCTTCCACGATCCGCTCGAAGGTCCCGCGCCCGCTCGCGTGCGGCCGACGTCGATCGTGCACGGCCTGAGGGCCATCGAGCGTGACCTGGACCTCCTTCACCGGGCCTGCGGCGAGCTGGTCGGCGAACCGCGTCAGGTCGTAGCCGTTCGTGACCACCGCGACCTGGAGCCCGCGCGTCTGCGCGCCGCCGAGCAACTGCGCGAGCCGATCGCGGCGCGCGGGGGTGTCGATGAGCGGCTCGCCGCCGAAGATGGTGATGAAGGGCCTGACCTGTTCTTGCGCGTGGTACCTGTCGACGTAGTCGAAGAAGGCTTCCACGACCTCCGGCGCGATGAGGCCCCCACCCGTGGGATCGAACGCCTCCTGGTAGCAGTAGGTGCAGCGGAAATTGCACCCGAAGCTCGGCACCACCAGCAGCTGCGTCGGAGTCTTCGCGGCTTCCGTGAGGTACTCGACATAGGCGCGTGCGGTGAGCGCGCGGTCTTCCTCGTCGGATTCGACCACGAAGTCGGCGTCGCGCAGCTCCCGCTCGTTCACCGACGCCGGAAGCGATGCGCCGGCGCCGAGCCGCTGCAGCGCCGCTGCGACGGAGGAGTCGATCACCGCGGCCTGTCCCGACATGGGCTGGACGAGGAGCACCGCGTCGCGCCCGGGCACGGCGGCGAGGATCGCGGATCGAGAGAGCTTCATGTTCGACCTCCGCGCGGGGGGCGCCCTTCGTCAGAGCCGCGCCCGGCCGGAGCGGTTCGCCCTGGGGCGGCGGGCCAGGATCAATCGCACCTGCGGCGTCCCAGCGCTCGCAGAGCGCCGATCGTCTCGGCGAGCTCGCGCGCGAAGCGCTCGCACCCGAGGCAGGCGCTCAGATGACCCTGGACCACCAGGCGTCTCCAGGGATCGAGATCGCCGTCGAAGTAGTCCGAGAGCCGATCGCGGATTTCCTCGCAGGTGAGGCCGCTCGTGTGGGCGAAGCGCGCCATGCCTCGTCTCCCGGCACCGCAGGCTGCACGGGTGGGAGCCACCGGGAGCCGGCAGGAGTCGGGCAGGGCGCGGCACATCGTCGAAGGCCAGGGCTCACGCGCGATCCTGCGCGCCGGGGCAGCCACGTGGCGCTTCGGTCGAACCCGCAGCGGTGAGCGGGTGACCCGAGCTCGCACCCGGCCGTCATCCCCGAATCCTCCGGACGGGTCGCGGGCTCTCATGAGCATGGGCTCGGTGACGGTCTTGGGCGAGGCGAGGACCGGGTGTCTGCTCTGCGGCGCCGAGCTCGTCTACCTCGCGGCGCAGGAGCAGATGGCGTGCGCCGGCTGTGGCGCGCTCCACTCGAGCGCGGCGCGCTGCACGGCAGGGCACTTCGTGTGTGACGCGTGCCACTCCGGGTCGGCCAAGGACGTGATCGAGCGCCATTGCCGGGAGACCGACGAGCGCGATCCGGTCGCCATCGCGACGGCGCTCATGCGTCACCCGAAGCTGAAGATGCACGGGCCGGAGCACCACTTCCTCGTTCCGGCCGCGCTGCTGGCCGCCTACCACAATCAGCGCGGCGATCGGCGGCAGCTCTCCGCGCACCTCGCGGAGGCGCGCCGCCGCTCCGAGCCGCTCGGCGGCGGCTTCTGCGGCATCCAGGGAGCCTGTGGCGCTGGTATCGGCGCCGGCATCTACGTGAGCATCGTGACGGGCTCGACACCGCTCTCGCCCGGGCCGCGAGGGCTCGCGAACGAGATGTCGTCGCGGGCGCTCGCGATCATCGCGAAGAGCGGCGGCGCGCGCTGCTGCAAGCGCGACAGCGCCCTCGCGCTTCTCGCGGCCGTGCGCTTCACGCGCGAGCGGCTCGGCGTGCCACTGAAGGCGCGCGCGCCGTCCTGCGAGCTCAGCGCGGTGAACACCGAGTGCCTGCGCGACCGCTGTCCCTTCTTCCCGCGCGCCAAAGAGAGCGAACCGCGTCTCGTCGGACAGGCTCGCACGTGAAGAGCAGGGCGCCGCGCCTCGCGCGGACTGGATCGGGACCGAGGATGTGGCAGAGCGCCCTGCTCACCTCATCGGGTGGCGCTCGGAACCGTGCGGTTCCGACAGCGGCTCTCCTCCAGCAGGGAGCGAACATGGGTATCTTCTCCTCGATCTTCGCTCCGAAGCCGCCGCAGGTCATGCCCCTGCACGTCGACGACACCAATTTCGTGAGCGAAGTGCTGCGGTCGAGGCTTCCGGTGGTCCTCGACGTCTGGAGCCCCGGCTGCGGACCTTGCCAGATGCTCGAGCCCATCGTCGTGCGCCTCGCGGGCCTCTATCGCGACAGGGTGAAGGTGGCGGAGCTGAACGCCGCCGAGTCTCCGCGGACCGCCGCGAGGCTCGGCGTGATGGGCACGCCCACTGTCCTGTTCTTCAAGGGCCATCGCGAGGTGGAGCGCGTGGTCGGGTTCGCCGGCGAGCGCTACCTGAGCGAGATCGTGGAGAGCGATCTCCTGCCCACGGCGCCGCCGCCCGAGGACGAGTGAACCGTTCACCCGGTCGGCAGGCTCCCACCAGCGCCATGCGCGAGCGCCTCCTCTTCCCCGTCCTCGTCGCCGTCGGGCTCCTCGGGCTCGGAGGCCTCGCGCTCTCCCAGCGGCGTGCGCCCGAGCGGCTGCGCGCACGCGCAGCCGAGACCGGAATGGCGGTGACGGACCTCGCCATACGCGAGATGGGCTGAGGCAGCTGCCGGGCCGCGGTCCTGCGGTCCCTGGAGCGGCTCGAGGGCGTGGCGAACGTCGTCCCGGGGAGGAGCGGCGTCACGATCGCGTATGACGCGGCGCGCCTCACGCCGGGCAGCATCGCGGAGACCGTGACGCGCGAGACGGGTTATGAGGCACGGCCGCGAGCGGCGACTCGCGATGGCGAACGCTGAAGAGCGGACGCCGCGCGGCTGCGCACCATGGATCACATGCCGGGGAGCCGCGGGATGAGCCGGCGCTTCGAGAGCTGGTAGTAGGAGCCCCACCCCTTCTTCAGCCAGTGACCGACCGCCGGCAGCGGGACCATCTGCTCCTTCTCGTCGTCGCGGTGGACGTAGACCGCGCCGTTCCCCGTGTCGAGCAGGCAGGTGATGCCGAGCTGAGGGAGGTAGCTCTCGCGCTCGGAGCTGCCCGCCTCCAGGGCGGCGATGTTGTGGGCGGCGACGCGCGCCATCACCTCGGCGACGTGCCCCTGCTTCGCTCGCCAGTCGGGGCCCTGCAGCGCGGCGGCGTCGCCGACGGCCCACACGCCCGAGAAACCCGGGACCGCGCAGCCTTCGTCGACGTTCACGAACCCGGCGTCGTTCCTGGGCAGGTCCGAGGCCTTCACGACGGGATGGCCGTCTCCCGCGGCGATGAACATGACGAGGTCCGCGTCGAGCCGTCCGCCGCCCTCGAACGTCACGGCGCCGGGCTCGAATCCGGCGATCTTGGTGCCGAACCGCATGCCGATGCCGAGGCGGTTGAACATCGCCTGGATGGCCGCGACGGCCTTCTTCCCCATCCGCTCGCCAGGGCTCGGCATGGGAGCGAAGAAGGTGAGCTCGAACTGATCCCGCAGGCCGCGGCGCCGGAGCAGCGTGTCCACGTTGAACATGACCTCGAAGGCGGGTCCGCCCCGGACGGCCGAGCTGTCCTTGGGATTGCCGCCGAACCCCATGGCGATGCGGCCATGGCCGGCGGCGAGAAGCTCGTCGAGGGCAGCCTTCATCCGGACCGATCCCTGCGGGTCGCCGCTCACGGAGTGCGTGTGCTCGATGCCCTTGGGCATGAGCTTGGCGCCACCCAGCGCGATGACGAGGTGGTCGGTGGTGATCTCCTTCCCGTCCACGATCGCGGCCCGCCGGGTGCCCGAGATCGATTCCACGTTGCCCACGACGAGCTGGATGCCGTGGCGGCGCGTCACGTCGGCGAGGTCGAGGCAGACCTGCTCGAACGACCTCTCGCCGGTCACGACCCATATCGACGTGGGGTAGACGTACAGGTAGCTGCGGTTCGAGACGAGGGTCACGTCGAGCCCCGCCTTCCGGAGCTGGATGGCGGCCTCCAACCCGGCGAATCCGCCACCGAGGACGAGCGCGTGCTTGGCCATGTCGAGTGGGAGCCGATGGCGGCCGATAGGAGTCGGCGCCCGAAATTCAGGCGTGAAGGTGGTCAGCAGCCCGGTTTGCGATCGTCGTCGGCCCCGCCCCGGGGCCGTGGCGGAGCCGCTCAGGTGGGCACGCCCATGCGCGGCAGGATCCACGTCTGGAGCGCGATCCATGCAGCGGCGAGGAGCACGAACGTCAGGAGGTCATTCATCGCGATGTCCGAGCCATTCGCCCCGAGGAGGGTTCCGCCTCGGGATTCATCTCGGCGGTGGCCACGGGCGTTCAGCCGGGCTCATCGCCTTCGGGACTCCCAGCTACGAAGGAAGCCCTTCACGTCTCCATCACGTCAACTCGTCGCGCTCGTTCGCGGCGATCGACGCCTCGGGCTGCCGGATCGTCATCACAGGACAAGGCGCCGTTCGCACCACCTTCTCGGCGACGCTGCCGATGACCAGGTGTGGGAGCCCCGTTCGGCCATGCGTCCCCATCACGATGGCGTCGTAGTGCTCGTCCGCCGCGAGCTTGATGATGGTCTGGTGGGGCTTTCCGGACTCGAAGCGCAGACGGAGCTCATCCCGCTCACGGAACCCGGACAGGAACTGGTCCATCTCCTTCTTCGCCTGAGCGAGCGCGTACTCTCGGAGCGGATGCCCCGTCTCGCCCGGCTCCCGGATCAGGAACTCCGGACCGACGTAGTGCGGCGGTTCCCAGACGTGGAGCACGTCGATCGTCGCTCCGACACGCTGCGCGAGCGCGATGGCGTGCTCGAGCGCTGTCCGTGCGCACGCCGAGAAGTCCACCGGTACCAGCAATCTACGGATCTCGTACATGACCGGCTCTCCTTCGCAGACACGATGACCGGGGCGCGCGAGCGCTGGTGGAAGCGGTCCGGATGAGGACTCGGCGCGCAGAGCCGACGTCTGCGTTGCGGCTACCCCCGAGCAGCATCCGCTCTCCGCTCGGGCGGCGCGGCTGAAACGATGCCGCCTGTCCACGGCCGAGGGGATGCAGCCCGAGATGATAGCGCAACCGCCGATAGCAGCGAGCGACGTGCCGCTCGCATCCCCGGTTGCCGGGGTGCCCGCGAGCCGAGGCAGGCTGGCGTCCTCAGGACGCTCGACAGAACCGCTCGACCGCCGTGACGAGGTCATGAAACGCGAACGGCTTCGTCAGGTGCGTGTGCACGAGCGGCGGCCTGAGCACGTGCGACCCAGCCGACATCGAGATGATGGGGAGGTCCGAGAGCACCGCTTCGCGCCGCACGTGCTCGGCGAACCCTTCGCCATCGAGGCGAGGCATGTTGAGGTCCAGAAGAACGAGGCAGGGCCGATGGCCGCTGTCCAGGCGCGCGATCGCCTCGACTCCGTCGCAGGCGAGCGCCGTCGTGCATCCCAGCGCGTCGATGAACTCCCCCAGGGCGGCACGAACGTCGGGGTCGTCATCGACTATCAAGACGTAGCCGAAGCAGGACATTCTCCAGTGACTGTGCGCCGTTCGCACGAGCGGTGTCGAGAGTCTCGACAGTCCTTCGTGGGGTACGGCGCCGGGGTGCGACGGAAGAGCGCACCCACCCACGCGCGTCGTGTCTCCTGGGCCCTCGGCACATGATCGATCGCGAAACGATCGCACGGAGTCGCTCCCTGGAGGCGATACCAGCGAAACGGGACGGTCGAGCTCCAAATCCCTCCTGAGAGCCGCGCCGCGGCGGAGCGGTTCGCGGGCCGATCGATCCGTCGAGAAAACGGCGAGTCGGCCGCGCCACGGTTGTGACCGACCGCGGCTCGCGATAGGGATCCGCCGCATGTCGAGCACGGATGAAGAGCTGCTGGCCGCGGCGCGCGCCGGTGACAAGGCCGCGATCGAGCGGCTGCTCGAGCGCCATCAGAACCGCATCTTTCGGTTCGGGATGAAGATGTGCGGCGCCGTCGAGGATGCGCAAGACGTGCTCCAGGAGACGCTCATCGCCGCGGCGCGCGGGATCCCCGATTTCCGGGGCGCGTCGTCGGTCTCGACCTGGCTCTACACCATCGCGCGCAGCTTCTGCCTGAAGCACCACCGCACGAGCAAGTTCGCCCCTGTCCACGTCGAGTCGCTCGACGATGTCGCGAGCGAGGCTCACGACATCGCCGACGCACAGCGCGGGCCCGAGGAGCTCGCAGCGGGCAAGCAGGTGAGGACGGCCCTGCAGGACGCGATCGGCGGGCTCGACCCGATGTACCGGGAGGTGCTCGTCCTGCGTGACGTCGAGGGGCTCTCGGCAGCGGAGGTCGCGGACGTCCTGGGGCTCTCGGTCGAGGCGGTGAAGAGCCGGCTCCATCGCGCCCGCGTCACGGTGCGCCAGGTGATCGCGCCCGCGCTCGGCACCCGCGAGCCGGCGGCGGC
Source organism: Anaeromyxobacteraceae bacterium (assembly GCA_036395165.1). Taxonomy (GTDB): domain Bacteria; phylum Myxococcota; class Myxococcia; order Myxococcales; family Anaeromyxobacteraceae; genus Anaeromyxobacter_A. Next base: position 14,534 of record DASWDS010000118.1, read on the forward strand.
CGCTCCTGCCGAGAAGGCATGTCCAGACGTCGTGGAGCTCTTCTCCAAGCGTCTCGAGGGCGAGATCAGCGGGGATGTCTGCGCCGAGCTCGAGGAGCATCTCCGGGGATGCGATCGGTGCCGGGCCCGGTGCGACTCGCTTCGCGCGACGCTGTCCCTGTGCAGCCAGTCGGGAGAAGAGCTGCCGCCGCGGGTCGAGCGTTCGGTCCGCGACGCGCTCCGCCGGTTCCTCGTCACGCAGGTGTGATGGCGATGCGCGCATCCGGGAGGCGCCGCCCGACGACGCTGGCGGACGAGCTGCGGTGAGGGCCGTCGAATACGACCGTTATGGTCCCGCGAGCGAGCTCGTGATCCGGGACGTCCCGCGCCCGAGCCCCGGCCGCGGCGAGATCCTGGTGCGCGTGCGCGCGGCGGCGCTGAACCCCAAGGACGTGATCGTACGCAGCGGAAAGTTCCGGCTCCTCTCCGGTCGCAGCTTCCCGAAGCGCGTCGGCTTCGACTGGTCAGGCGAGATCGCCGAGATCGGCCCCGGCGTCACGGGCGTGACCATCGGCGCCGCGTACTACGGGATGCTCGATGGATACCAGGGTGGCGCCTGCGCGGAGTACCTCGTCGTGCGGCCCGGCGAGTGCGCGCCCAAGCCGTCCCGGCTCGCCCACGTCGACGCGGCCGCGGCGCCGCTCGCCGCGTCGTCCGCGCTCCAGGCGCTGAGGGACGTCGCGCACCTCGAGCCCGGGATGCGCCTGCTCGTGAACGGCGCCTCCGGAGGCGTCGGCGTGTTCGCGATCCAGGTCGCGAGGCTCCTCGGGGCGCACGTCACGGGCGCCTCGAGCGCAGGCAACCTCGAGCTGTGCCGGAAGCTCGGTGCAGACGTGGTGCTCGACTACCGTGCCGTGGATCCGCTCGCCGGACCCGAGCGGTTTGACGTCGTCTTCGACGTGTTCGGGAACCGCACGCTGCGCGAGGCGCGACGCGTGCTCACCGTGCGTGGCGTCTTCGTGAAGACCGTCCCGAAGGCTCGCGACCTCCTCGACGTCGCCCGGACGCGCTTCTCGTTCCCGCGAGCCCACCTCGTGGTCGTCCGGCCCCGGGCGCGCGATCTGGAGCTCCTGGCGCGGTGGCTGGACGAGGGGAAGGTCGTTCCCGTGGTGGAGGGGACCTATCCGCTCGACCGGATCGCCGAGGCGGAGGCACAGGTCGAGACGAAGCACACGCGGGGCAAGGTGGTCGTCTCGGTGGCTTGAAGAGGCGCATCTCCTCGCGGGCGACGCGGCCCTGCGAATCCGGCCGCTAGGCCCTGTTTGCCGCCCGGAGCTGATCCGCGTACGCCTGGACCTTGATCCGGCACTCGGGGCACGACCTCGCGCGCCGGTACGTGTTGTCGTTCGCCGGGACGGCGTGGGTGCAGACGAGCACGTCGTAGCGCCTGCTGCCCTGGCGCTCGTTCTTCTTCACGATGGTGCGCCAGATCTCCGGAACCGTGAACTTGCGGGCGCTGCGGGGACGAGGCCGACGTGCCATGCTGGACATTCCCTGGTGTGGAGCGAAGTTGGGCGGGAATAGCACGTTTCGATCCCGATCGGCTGATCCGCGACGCCCATGGTGCGCGGAGTCGGGGCGTGTACGCCGACGTCCTCCCTCCCCTCACTGGGCGCATTTCACTTCTCGTCGCGATCCGCTCCGCGGATTCGGTACACTGCCTCCATGTCCGACTCCGTATTGAATCCGCGGCGCAATCCGCGCGCCCCGATTCGTTGCACCGCCCGCGTCGCCTTGCGACTGGAGACCCTGCTCGCTTCCGACGTGCTCGACTATGGGCCGGGGGGTTGCCAGCTCGAGCTGCCGGCGCCGATCGAGCGTGGCGCCCGCGTGTACGTCGAGCTCGTGAACGAGGGCGTCCCCGTTGCCGCCGTGCTCACCGGGCATGTGGCCTGGAGCTCCCAGGCAGCGCCCTGGCGCGCCGGGGTGTCCTTCGACGACGATGTGCTCACCACGCGAGCGGCGCGTGAATTCTTCGAGCAGCTCGGGGCGGCACATCCGCGCGCGTGCCACGCCGAGCTCTTCGTGGACTGCATCCCCGTGGACGCGATGCTGGCGCCCACGCCGCCGCCCGCCTCGATCTCCGCCCTGTCCGCCACCGAGCTGAGCGTGCTCAGGACCATCGGGGCTGGGATGCGGGTGGACACGTTGCGAGCCGCGCTGGGAGAGCGCTGGGCCGCGTGCGCAAATCCGATCTTCGCGCTCCTCGGCCGGCGCCACGTCGTCCTCGGCGCCCCGGATGAGCGAGCGGCCGCGCTGTGGGCCCAGCGCCTGGAGTGACCGTGGTGCGCTCCGCGGCCTAGGATAGGCCTAGGATGCGCTTCGAGCCGCGCCGACGGGAGCGGCGGATCCGATGGTGAACGCCACCACGTACGACGCCTCGGCGCTCGACCGCATCGCCTCGCTGTGCGAGGCGGACCCGGAGCGCGAGGTGTGCGGGTTCGTCCTCCGGCGCGGCACGGCGCTGGAGGTGGTCCCGATCCCGAACGTCGCCGACCGCTACCACGAGCGGGACCCGGCACGCTTTCCGCGCACGAGCCGCGAAGCGTACCTCATGGACCCGAAGGCGCAGCTGCGGGTCCACCGCGATGTCGACGAGACCGGGGCCGAGATCGTCGCCGTGTGGCACTCGCATGTCGAGGTCGGCGCCTACTTCTCCGAGAAGGACAGGGCCGATGCCGTCGTCGAGGGCATCCAGCAGGTGCCCGGGGCCGAGTACCTCGTCTTCGGCGTGCGTGGCGGTCGCGTCACGGAGGCGAAGCGGTACCGCCTGGTCGGCGGCGAGTTCCTCGAGACCGTGTTGGACGTGCCGGACGTGCGCCGGACCAGCTAACCGACGCGCGACGCCGACTCGAGCGCGCTCGATTTGACTCAGCGCAACACCCAATCGGGCTGGCTCTGGCGCAGCGGACGGGGACATCACATAGTGATGCCACTCCTATCCATGCCTGAGTTGCCCACCTTGAGCACGATGCGAGCGAGCGAATGACCACGACCCCCCAGGCCGAATCGAACGGTGTGAATGTCTCGGACCCGGCTGCCACGCCGCCGAAGGCGACGCAGGGCTGGCTCGATCGCGCCCCGCCCCGCGTCCAGCGCCTCGCGGAGGACCTCCAGAACAGGCGCGCGGACGTCGCGAAGAGGGTCACCGGGCTCTTCGAGCGGATCCCCGTGCCGGCTGCGGCCCTGGGCGGCCTGCGAGTCAAGGTCGAGGATGCGCGGCGGAAGGCAGAGGAGCGCACGCAGTCCATCGCGGCCGGCGCCGTGTCGCAGTTCCAGCAGGCGCGCGTCGTGAGGGACCTCGAGGTGGCAGCGAGCGAGCGGCTCGACGTCCTCGCGGAGGACCTGCATCAGGTCGCGAAGTGGCTCAGGGCCGCGGCGCGAACCACTCCCCCGGAAGCGGGCGGAAGCCCCGACGCCGCGAACCCGGTCGCGCCTTCAGCGCCGGACGCGTGACCGCCCCGCGGGGCTCGGGGGAGGCGTGACGATGTCTCGGAAATCGACGTCGGCAGCGACCGCGGTGGAACACCGCCACGAGATCCATTTCGTCAATCTCGACAGGATCGGCAGCGAGCTTCGCCCGGTCTGCGGCGCGTGGAGTGAGCACGTGACCTGGACCACGATCCGAGGCCTCGTGACGTGCGTCGCGTGCGCGCGGAGGACGCGAGCTGCCGCACGGAGCTCGCCCCAGGCGACGCCGAATCAGCCGGGATAGGATGGCCCGGCCGCGGTAGCATGAAGCCGTGCCGAGGCGTCGCACCGCGCGCGAGCTCGAGGCCGGCGCCGCCGCGCGCCCTGCGCCCGTCGCCGGCGTGGCCGCTCCCGACTCGGAGCCGCTTCGGATGCTGCGCCGCCGCGGCCTCGACGCCCGGCCGTCCCCGCCCGACCTGCCGCTGCCGCCCGGCGCCGGCCCGGAGCTCGCGGGCGCGTTCGCGGCGCGGCTCCGCCATTACGCGTTCCGGCTCTTCCTCAGGGGCGCCATCCTCAGCCCTCGCGGCTTCGCGCCGAGCCAGGCGACGCGCTACGTGTCCGCCGCTCAGGCGCGGGCGTACGCGCAGGATCTCGTCGAGCTCGGCATCGCCGAGCGGCTCCCGCGCGGCCGCTACCGGCTCGTGCGATCCGCGCGGTCGTTCGGCGGGACGCTCGAGTGGTGGCTCGCGCGGGAGCTGCACGAGCGGCTCGGGCTCGAGGTCGAGACGGGCGTCCGCTCCGGCGCGCGCGGAGTGGGCGGCGACCTCGACGTGGTGGCGACCGGGGAGGGCAAGCTCGTCTACGTGGAGGCGAAGTCGTCGCCACCCAAGCACATCATGGTGACTGAAGTCCGCGCCTTCCTCCGGCGCGTTCGCGCGGTCCGTCCCGACGTCGCGCTCTTCGTCGTGGACACCGCGCTGCGCCTCTCCGACAAGGTGCTGCCGATGTTCGCCGAGGCGCTCGCGCGCGAGGCCGCGGGCGCGCCGCCGGCGCAGCGCGTCCTGCGCGACACCTGGGCGCTCGGGCCGCACCTGTATGTCGCGAACGCGAAGGAAGACCTGGTGGAGAACGTGTGCCGCGCCGTCGTGGAGGGGATCCGCGCGCTCGCGCCGGGAGTCCTGCCGCGCCCGTAGCTCCCGGCGCGCCGTGATCCCCGGAGGCTACTCCGGCGGCTTCACCCGAAGCGCCTTGCCCGTGAGCTCGGGCCACCTCGCGGCGGACACGTAGAAGACGTCGTGCCGAGGGCGGAACGCGAGTGGAACGAGCGGCCCTCGCGTGCCGTTTCCCGATCCCGCCGCGGCAGCGCCGCGCTCGCTCGTGACGCCACGCGACGGCGCGAGCGGTGGCGTGTCGCGCGTCACCGTGTCCGCCGGCAGCTCGTGCTCCAGCGCGCCGTCGATCTCGACCACCCACATCGTGTAGCGCATGGCCCCCCGGAGGCTCGGACGCCCAGGGTCACAGCGAAGAGCAATTGCGGAGCCACCGCGGGCGAGCGCAGCCCGCGCGGAAGACGCAGCGGAAAATGAGCACCCCTGCGACACGCCGCCGCGGGGGCACGGTCCAATCCCACCACGGAATGCCGTGGCGACACGAAATGCCGTACCCTTCTCTTGCTGGGACGCTCGAGCGTGCGTTCGAGCCGTCCATCGCCCCATGAGTGATCCGTCGCGCACAGCGGGTCCGGAACGCGGTCCGAGCGGGCACCTCGACCTGCTCCAGCGCGTCACCGCGCGGATGGCGGTGCACCACACGCTCGACGAGGTGCTCGCCGCGATCACGCGCGGCCTCGTCCACAGCGCCGGGGCCGCGCTCGCCCGCATCTGGCGGTACACCACCGACGACGCATGCCCCGCCTGCCGCGAATCGCCCTCGGGCGACGCGCCGCCTCTGGCGATGCGTTCGCTCCATCTCTGCGCGAGCGCGGGCATCTTCGACGGCCACGCCGGGCCGAACCACTGCGTGCCGCTCGGGATGTATCTCGGCGGACGCGTCGCCGAGACGCGCACGCCGACGCTCGTCAACGACCTCGCCAACGAGCGGCGCGTGCACGGGGTGCGCTGGATTGGCGAGCACGGGCTGCAGGCCTACGCTGGGTATCCCCTCCTGTTCGACGGGGAGCTCGAGGGCGTGCTCGGGATCTTCCGGCGGCGACCCTGGGAGACCGAGGAGTTCCTGGCCCTCGGCGTCTTCGCGTCCCAGGCGGCGATCGCCATCAAGAACGCCGTCCTGATCGAGGAGGCGGAGCGCCGGAGCGAGCGGCTCACGGTCGAGAACGACTACCTCAAGTCCGAGATCCGGCAGGCGCACGGCTCCGGTGAGATCGTGGGCAAGAGCGTCGCGATCCAGGCGCTGATGAGGAAGATCGACAAGGTCGCGCCCACCGACACGACCGTGCTGCTCCTGGGCGAGACCGGCACGGGCAAGGAGCTCCTGGCGCGCGCCATCCACGACCGCTCACGGCGGCGGGATCGACCGCTCATCAAGGTCAACTGCGGCGCCATCCCCCCCGGCCTCGTCGAGAGCGAGCTGTTCGGGCACGAGCGGGGAGCCTTCACGGGTGCGCACGAGCGGCGGCTCGGGCGCTTCGAGCTCGCGGATGGCGGCACGCTGTTCCTGGACGAGGTCGGCGAGATCCCGCTCGACGTCCAGGTGAAGCTCCTGCGCGTCCTGCAGGATGGCGAGCTCGAGCGCGTGGGCGGCGGCGGATCGCACGTCCACACGGACGCGCGGATCGTGGCCGCGACGAACCGCGACCTCGAGGCGGACGTGCGCTCGGGGAAGTTCCGTGCCGATCTCTACTACCGGCTCAGCGTCCTGCCCCTTCGCGTGCCGCCGCTGCGCGAGCGGCTCGAGGACCTGCCGCTCATCGTCGCGCACTTCCTCGAAACGCTGGAGCGGAAGCTCGGGAAGCCGCTGCGCGCGCTCACGCCCGAGAGCGCGGAGCGCCTGCGCAGCTACGCTTGGCCCGGCAACGTTCGCGAGCTGCAGAACGTGCTCGAGCGCGCGTGCGTGCTCGCGGCGGGAGACGCCGTGGAGCTCGTCGACGCGCTCCGAGGCGAAACGGCCGCCGCTGCGGCCGAGCGAGCGGCGCTGCCCACGCTGGAGGAGGTCGAGCGGGAGCACATCCTGCGCGTGCTCGGGTCGACCCGCGGCGTCATCCAGGGGCCACGCGGCGCCGCGCAGGTCCTCGGTCTCCATCCGAACACGCTGCGCTCGCGGATGGAGCGGCTCGGGATCCTGGGCAGGGTCCGCGGCGACGGCGCTTGACGCGGCCGACGCCCGCTACGGGACGCCCGCGCCGGGCCGAGCGGGGGACGATCGTCGGACGAGACGGATGATGATGACCACGGGAGGAGCCAGGGGCGCGGGCGCCGGGGCTCCGTGCGTCCCGCCAGCGCGCACCCTAGAGCAGCGGCGCTGCCGGTTGCGCTGCGTGCACCCGAGTTCGCAACGTGAATGGACGCCGCGCGCGATCGTGAAGGTCGATGACGTGCTCGTCTCGATCCCTCGCGCGCGGCCAGACGCAGGCGGCGCGGCCCATCGGGCGCCGCCGGGAGAGGACCATGCGCGTGGACGAGGTGATGAGCGAGGCGAAGTGCTGCCACGAGAGCGATCCGGTACGCGACGTCGCGAGGCTCATGAGAGAGGAGAGCATCGGGTTCGTGCCGATCTGCAACGAGGCAGGTGAACCCATCGGGGCCGTGACGGACCGCGATCTCGCGATCCGCGTCCTCGCCGACGCGCGGCCCGCCGAGGAGAAGGTGGAGAGGTTCATGAGCCGCGACGTGGTGAGCTGTCGGCTCGGCGCGGACGTGACGGAGGCCGAGCGCTTGATGCGCGACGAGCGCAAGTCGCGGGTCATGGTGATCGACGAGCAAGGGAGGCTGAGAGGCGTCATCAGCCTCGCGGACATCGCCGACGCTCAGAGCGACGAGACAGCCGGCAGGACGCTGCAGGACGTGAAGAGCGACCAGCCGACCGCTCACTGACGGCTCAGCGCCGCGCCGCAACATCCAAGCTGAAGGCTCGCTGCGCGAAGGCAGCGAGCCCGGAAATCACCCTGACTCGCCTGTGAAGCGCTTGGCCAACACAAGAAACGGCGAAAGGCGAGTCTGAAGGCGAATCAGACCGGAAACACCATCTCCTCGGGGGAGCGGATTGCGGCGACGCAGTCCGTACCCGTGAAGAGCGGCGTGAGATCCGGATAGGGAGCCGGCGGCGCGACGCAGTCGAAGGCGCGCTCCAGGGCGCACCTGCCGTGCGCGAGCGCGGTGCACGCGAGCCCGAGCCCCCATGCCTGATCGTACGGCGGCAGCCGGACGACGGCGCGCTGCCAGATCGCCCTCTCCAGGGCGGAGAACGCCTCCTCCACCTCGGGGAGCTCGAAGCCGGTCGTCAGCCGCTCCCGCGCGATCTGCGCCGCATAGCGGCGGAGGTCCCTCACGTCGCGGGTGCACACCGCGTCGAGCAGCTGGTGATAGAGCGCCTCCAGGCGGCGGCGCGTCGCCTGCGCGCCGTCGCGCCGGTAGTGCTCGAGCCGGCCCACGGCCTGGCAGGCCTCCGTGACGATTGCGGACTGGTCCTCGGTCAGCAGATCCTCGATGTTCATGGTTCCCCCGGGTCGCCCTGTGACAGCTCGTGAATGTACCCGGATTGGGCGTCATTCGTAAAAAGCATTATTGTTATGCTGACAATAACAATCGGGCATGGAGGTGGACGTGGAGCTGCAGGCGCTGCGGTACTTCGTCGAGGTGGCGCGTCAGGGAGGGTTCACGCGCGCGAGCAGGACGCTGCACGTCACCCAGCCCGCGATCAGCAAGATGGTGAAGGCGTTCGAGGAGAAGCTCGGGACCCCGCTCTTGCTGCGCGAGCGGCGCAGCGTGAAGCTGACCGACGCCGGCCGGATCGTGCTCGAGCGCGCCCAGGGCGTGCTCGACTCGCTCCGCGTGATCGAGGAGGAGGTGGTCGAGCTCTCGTCGCTCCGGCGCGGCCGCCTGCGGATCGGCATGCCGCCCATCGTCAGCGTGGCGTTCTTCGCCCCGCTGCTCGCCGAGTTCCACACCGCGTACCCCGGAATCGAGCTCGCGCTTCGCGAGGAGGGGTCCCACCAGATCGAGGCGCTCATCGCGGCGCACGAGCTGGACGTCGGCGCGGTGGTGCTCCCCACCGACGAGAAGGCGTTCGAGACGTTGCCGTTCGTCCACGACGAGCTCCGCGTCGTGCTCCATCCGAGCCACCCGCTGGCGCGGAGCCGCGGGGTCACGCTGCGCGAGCTGGCGAGCACGCCCTTCGTCCTCTACCGCCCCGAGTTTGCCCTGCACGGGCACATCCTCGACGCCTGCCGCCGCAGCGGTTTCAAGCCTGCCGTCGTGAGCGAGAGCTCCCACTGGGACTTCATCGTCGCCATGGTGGCGGCCAACATCGGGCTCGCGCTCCTGCCGATGACCATCTGCCGGCAGCTCGATCACCGCCAGGTGCGCTCGGTGCGGCTGAGCGAGCCCGTCATCCCGTGGAACGCGGGGCTCATCTGGCGGCGCAACCGACACCTGCCGCCCGCGACGCGCGCCTGGATCGACCTCGTGCAGCGCCGGCTCGTGAGCGCGGGCACGCCCAGCGGAGGAGAGGCACGGGCGCGGTCTCCATCGCGATCGTGACCCGAATGAAAAGGGCCAGCCGCGCACCTCGCGCGGCCGGCCCCGATGACGGTGACGAGGCGAGCCCTTACTTCGAGGCTTCGACCTTCTCCTCCGCCTTGGGCGCCTTCTTGGCGGCCTTCTTCTCGACCTTCTTCTCGACCTTCTTCACCTCGGCCTTCGGGGCCACGGCAGGCGCCGCGACGGGAGCAACGGCGGGCGCAGCGGCGGGAGCGGCGGCCGCGGGGGCCGCAGCGGGGGCCGCCTTGGCCTCCTCGGCGAAGGCGGGGGCGGAAGCGGCGAGGAACGCGAAGGCGACGAGAGCGCTGAGCATCTTCATGGTGAGTGGTGTCTCCTGAGTGGTCGTGTGTATGGGGAGCGGTCGAAGCGACCGTCCGCGCCGCGAGCGAAGAGCATCGCCCGTACCACCGGTGGGCGCGCCCCGAATCGGCCCTGTGAACGGCCGCTTCCAGTGGCGCGGCTCGCCCCCGGTGGATGGATCCGTGGAGAAAGAGGACAGGGGGACACGCTGGAGTGTGTCACGGCTCCCGCGGCCGTATGTCGCAGGCGCTTCGCTGGCGATCGCCGGTTGACCTCGACGCCTGATGCACTCAGGCTACTCGGCCGCGAGCCCATCCATGCCGCCGTCCACCGCGCTCCTCACGCATCCACGCATCCACGCCTCCAGGAGAAATCGATGAGAGATCTCGTCCGCCGGATCCGTCTCGCGCTCGCCGCGCTGGTCGCGCTGTCACCCGTGGCGCGCGCGGAGGAGGTGCGCCTGCACGGTGCCGCCAGCGTCGTGGACAATCTCGTCGGCCCGCACCAGGCGGAGGTGGAGAAGGCGACCGGGATGAGGCTCGTGGTCGAGAAGAGCAACGCAGGGAAGGGGCTCAAGGACCTCGTGGAGGGCAAGTGCGACGCGGCGCTCGTCTCGGCGTCGCTCGAGGCGTCGCTCCAGGCAGCGCGGTCCGCCGGCCTCGAGCGCCCGGTCCCGGACCTCCGCATGCACGTCGTGAAGACCTCGGAGGTGGTGTTCGTCGTCCACCCGTCGAACCCGGTGAAGGCGCTCTCCTGGGAGCAGCTCCGGGACATCCACACGGGCCAGATCGCGAGCTGGAAGGAGGTCGGCGGGAAGGACCTCCCCATCGCCGTCTACACCGACGCCGCCGCGAGCGCGACGCGCGCGCTCGTGAAGCAGGTCGTCCTCGCCGGTCGCGAGTACGTCGCCTCCGCGAAGGCGGTCGCGGCCGTGAAGGAGGTGGGCGACGAGGTGGCGCGCGACGAGCGTGGGATCGGCGCGCTCGGGCTCGAGTTCGTGGGCAGCGGCGTCAACGTCGTCCAGACGAAGAAGCTCGAGCGGCCGCTCGCGCTCGTGACGGTGGGCGAGCCGAGCGGCGCGGTGCGCAAGGTGCTCGAAGCGTACCGTGCCGCGGCCGGGAAGTGACGATCCAGGGCAACGCAGGAGACCCGGCGAACGCCGCTCAGGCCGCGCTCGCCGCCGCGCGCCGCTCCTCGAGCAGCGCCCCGACCTCGGCGGCCGAGCCGAGCTCCAGCGCGCGGCGGGCCAGCTCCTGCGCCTCGCCGAGCCGCGTCCGCCGGATGGCGCCCTTCACCTCCAGCATCTCGCCGGGCGCGACGCTCAGCTCGCGGAGACCCAGGCCGAGCAACAGCTCCGTCAGGACGGGGTCCCCGGCCATCTCCCCGCAGATCGTCAGCTCGCGGCCGGCGGCGTCCGCGGCCTCGGCGACGGACCGGATCAGGCTCAGGACCCCGGGGTGCAAGGGCTGGTAGGAGCGAGCGCTGGTCTCGTCCTCGCGATCGGCCGCGAGCACGTACTGGACGAGGTCGTTCGTCCCGAGGCTGAGGAAGTCGACCTCCCTGGCCAGGGCGCGCGCGATCAGCGCTGCGGACGGGACCTCGATCATCGCGCCGATCGGGATCTCCGGGTCGAAGCGCTCGCCGTCGGCGGCCAGCTCGGCCTGGACCTGGCGCACGACCTCGCGCGCTCGACGCACGTCCTCGAGCCCGCGCACGACCGGGAGCAGGATCGACACCGGGTGGTCGGCGCTGACGCGGAGGAAGGCGCGGAGCTGCGGCCTCAGGATATCGAGGTGCTGAAGGAGGAGCCCGATCCCCCGCTGCGCGAGCGAGGGATTACGCGAGGGAGGCAACGGCAGGTAGGGCAGGACCTTGTCGCCCCCGAGGTCGAGGAGCCGGAAGACCACCTTGCGCGGGTGGAAGCGCTCCGCCGCGCGCGCCAGGAACTCGTACTGCTCCTCCTCGGTGGGCAGGACGGTCCGGATCGAGAACTGGAACTCGGTCCGGTACAGGCCGATCCCGTCGGCGTTGTAGAGGAGCGCGGCCTCGGTGTCCGCGAACTTGTTCGCGTTCGCCAGCAGGCTGATCCTCGTCCCGTCGAGCGTGTCCGGCGAAACGTCCACGAGGTGCGTCAGGCCCTCCTTGTACGCCCGGAGCTCCGCCTCCAGCCGCTCGTACTCGAGCTGGACCGGCCCCTCGGGGTTCACGAAGACGACGCCCGACACTCCGTCCACGATGAGCCGGTCGCCGGTCCGGATCCTCAGCGACGCCTCGGGGATCCCGGCGACGGCTGGCGTCCCGAGCGACCGCGCCAGGATCGAGGCGTGCGAGAACCTGCTGCCTCGCTCCGTCACGAAGGCCCGGGCGCGATTGAGCTCGAGGCGAGCCGTCACCGAGGGCAGCAGCTCGTCCGCGACCACGATGGCGCCCTCCGGGATGTCGAGACCGTCCGGGCCCTGCCACTCGATCAGCGCCGCGAGCACGCGGCGGCCCACGTCGCGGACGTCCGCGGCGCGCTCGCGCAGGTAGGCGTCCGGGACGGCGTCGAGGGTCCGGGTGTACTTCTCGATGACCTCCGCGACCGCCGCCTCCACGTTGACGCGCTCCTCCCGGAGGATGTCGAGGACCTGCTCGCGCAGGGCGGGGTCGCGCACGACGAGCGCCTGGGCGCCGAAGATGTCGGCCTGGCCCGGGCCGATCCGGTCGGTCACGTCGGCCTGCAGGACGGCCAGCTCCGACGCGGCGCGGTCGAGCGCCGCCTCGAAGCGCGCGCGCTCGCCGTCCACCTCGGACGGCTGGATGCTGCGCCGAGGCGTGCAAGCCCCGCAGCCGGCGGAGATGACGAAGGCGGTGCCGCGAGCGACGCCCGCGGACACCCCGGTGCCTCTGAGCATGTGAGCGCCTGACGTCGCGATCCTATACGTGCGCCTGGCCCGGGCGGCCAGCCAATATCCCCACGTGGGCCGGCGGCTCCATCCCGACGCGGAGCTCGTCGGGCTCCGCGGCCCGGCGTCCGTCCGCGAAGGCCCAGTGCACGCGGACGGCGAGGCGGTCGCCGGTGTCGCCGGTGCCGAGGCCCGGCTGGTGGGCGCACAGCCGGTGCTCATGTGGTGCCTTCGCGCCGAGTCGCACCGCACCCTTGGCGCTCGCGGCACCCGTTGGCGGTCGCCCCGCTCGACGGTACCGTTGGGTGGCGATGAGCGACCTGGCCATTCCCAAGCGACGCGTTGCCGTGGCGGTCACGCTCGCGGGCGGGCTGCGACGTCACGTGGCGGTCTTCCTCGCCGAGGCGGTCCCGGGGCACGCCGGCAGCGAGCGGCTCTCGGACCTGCTCAACGGGAGCAGCGACTTCATCCCGGCGCTCGAGACCGACAGCCGCGTGATGACGTTCCTCAACCGCGCGGCCGTCATGATCGCGGAGGCCGGCGCGGACGCCGAGCGCACCGGCGCGGACGAGCTGACCATCCCGACCGAGCACGAGGTCGAGGTCACGCTCGACGACGGCCGCTCGCTGCGCGGGCAGGTCACCTACGTCCTTCCCCCCGACCGCGCGCGCCTCGCCGACTTCCTCAACGACGGGACGCTCTTCCTGCCGCTGCATGCCGAAGAGGGCGTCCTGCTCGTCAACAAGCGGCACATCGCTCGCGTCGTCCTTGCCGAACGCTGACCCATGCCCAGGCTCGACTCCTTCATCGACAAGATGTTCTCCTGCCGCGCCTCGCAGCTCGTCTTCGAGACCGGCTCCGGCGCCGTGCTCCAGACGGCGGCGGATCGCGTCCGCCTCGTCCGGCAGCCGCTCACGACGCAGCAGATCGTGAGCGCCTTCGCCGAGATCATCCCGGACCACCTGCAGCACGGCTTTCCGAAGCGCGGCGAGACCGTCTTCGGCTACGTCGCCCCCGCGGGCGCCGTCGAGGTCCGCTTCGACGCGACCGCGGAGAAGGTCACGGCCGTGGTCGTGGCGAACGAGGACGGGCGCCCGCTGCTCGAGCCCGCCGACCCCGCGGCCGCGCGAGCGGAGCCCGCGACCGCGTCGCCGCCGGGCGGCGCGAGCGCCTTCGCCCCGAGGGCCGCCCGGGCCGCCCCCGAAGATCCAGGAGCGGCGATGGAGGAGCTCCTCGC